>NZ_JAKZGV010000090.1:0-4570 GCF_022557375.1 Shewanella sp. MM_2022_3 | reverse complement strand
GGAGAGGCAATCTAATTAATCATTCGCTTCATGATGTTTTATTCATCTTGTAAACACTTTGTTCTAATCTGGCTTAAATATTCCCCAAATAGTTTAAAACAGCCATTAAGTGGTCAGCTTTTTTGGCTTAACCATTCTAAAAAAATGAATAGGTTGCATGTCCTATCCTTCACTGTACACGGCATGATTTTGGCCATATTTCACATTGCCTTTTTCAGCTCCTAGCGCATCCTGTTAACGAAATTATAACAAAAGCAGGAGCACCTATGTCCAACAAGACAATCCACTCACTCTTAGGCAAAGAATCGACAGCCAAACAGCGTCATTTTTTGCCGAGCAACCCCAATCGTAAGGCGAATTGGCTAATGCCTACAGGCATAGCTCTATTAATGGCATTCAATCTAACAGGTTGTTTTTCAGACGATGATCCTGCACCAGTGGTAACGCCACCCGTGGTGCAGCCACCTGAAACTGGACCCACCTTTCCCGAAGGTGCAATCAAAATCCCCGCTGGCGATAACCTCACGATGCGTATTCAAGAAGCCTTAATTAACGCGCAAAGTGGTGCAGTGATCGTGCTTCCTAAAGGAACCTTTAATATCGACTCAACTTTGCTGTTTGATGGCGATGTAGATGGGGATGGCAGTTATGCCAAAAACGTCACTATCATGGGCTACGGGATGAAGGACACTATCCTTAATTTCGCCCAAGCGAACTCGGGAGATGGGATTTTCGTCCAAAACGCTCTCAACATTACCATTCAAGATCTGTCGGTTAATGAGGCAAAAAACAATGGTATCAAACTTAAAAACACTAACGGCATTATCCTGCGCCGCGTTGGTGCAGTATGGGAAGGCGAACTCGATAAAGATAATGGTGCCTATGGTTTGTATCCGGTTGAATGTGAAAACATTCTGATTGAAGACAGTTATGTTCGCGGCAGTGCCGATGCGGGGATTTATGTTGGGCAGTCCCAATATATTGTGGTGCGTCGCAATATCGCCAAAGAAAACGTGGCGGGGATTGAAATCGAAAACTCCAAATATGCCGACGTGTATAACAATGAAGCGATGGGTAATACGGGTGGGATTTTAGTGTTCGACTTGCCGATCAATAACCACAGATACGGCTCTAGCGTGCGGATTTTCAACAACAAAGTGTATGACAACAACACGCCGAACTTCGCCAATGCTTCTGCTAACCCCGCAGGTGTGCATATTGTGCCGCCAGGCACTGGAGTGATCATTTTATCCACCGCAGATGTGGAAATTTTCAATAACCAAATTACCCGTCACGACACCCTAGGAGTGACTGTGAGTAGCTTTTTTATTGCAGAACCCGATATGACCTCCTTTGTCGGCAACTATGGTCAACCTGGTCAAGCGATTGAGGATGGTTGGCGTCCTGTACCACGTAATATTTATTTACACGACAACGTAATTACCGATTATGGTAGCAAGCCAAAAGGTTATTTAATTCAAGATATTATTCGAGCCTATATCATAAATCATGGCACGTTACCCGGCGTACTCTACGACGGCTTAGGGGAAATGCTTGCCAATAACGGTACCGCCGCTTACCTCGGTTTGAAAGAGACGCCCTTTGCCACTGACGGTAGCGATAACGTCTGCGCCAGTGATAACGGCAACGTATCCTATGGCCGGCTCTATGCCAACAGCAATACGGATATCAGCATCGCCGATGTGCAATACGAGAAAACCCAGAACAACCTGCTGAAATGTACTCAAGTGAGTCTGCCTGTGCATACCGTCACCTTCGCGGGCCAAGTATTTGGCTGCGGGGTTGACGATAATACCGCAGGTTGTGATGGCGGCGTATTGGTCGGTGGCGGTGGTACTATCGGTGAAGGCGAAGGGGGTTTAGTCGGCGATGGCGATCAAAGTCTGTGTAAAGCGACTGGCTCAAATGTTAGTTGGGATGCACTGCTGAAAGCAAACTGTCCTAAACTGTCGGATTACAACCTGTTTAGTGATGCCAAAAACCCCACCACAGGCCCGAATTCAGGTGGTGTCCCTTACGATCTCAACACGCAGCTCTTTACTGACTACGCCAGTAAATATCGCTTTGTGTATTTACCTTCGGGACAAAAAGCCAGTTACTCCGAAAAAGAAGCGTTTGATTTCCCTGTGGGGAGCGTTATCGTCAAATCCTTTGCCTTGCCAAGCGATACCAGTAAGCGCGGTATTAGCAACGAGAGCTTGATTGAAACCCGCTTACTCATCCATCGTCCAACGGGCTGGAGCGCACTGCCCTATGTGTGGAATGCAGATAAAACCGATGCCACGTTGGCGAAAGCGGGAGCGATTAGCAGTCAAACGTTGAGCCATAAAGGGGAAAGTCTGACCTTTAACTACATGGTTCCGAGCATGAACCAATGTAAGCAGTGTCACCAGTTTAAAGCTGATAACAATAGCAACGCCGTGTTTGTGCCTATTGGTCCTAAGGCGCGCCATTTGAACCGCAATTTCAGCTATCAAGATGGCAGTATGAACCAACTGCTGAAATGGGAAAGCCTTGGTATTTTGCAAGGATTGCCCAACCTAAGCCAAGTGCCACAAGTGCCCGCCTACCACGATGGTGACGAAGCGACCGTCGCAAGCTTAAGCGATACCGCATTAATGCAAACGGCTAAGGGTTATCTCGACATCAACTGCGCCCATTGCCATAGACCCGAGGGCAACGCCTCTAATACTGGCCTAAAACTCGAGTACTGGCGTGGCTACAGCGATGATGCAGGTTTCTCCCATGGCACCTGTAAATCACCGGTTGCCTATGGCGGTGGAAACTTAGGTTTCGATATAGTCCCAGGCAATGCCGCTGAGTCCATCCTGCACTTTAGAATGCAAAGCACGACTCCGGGCGATCGTATGCCTGAAATTGGCCGAAGCTTAGCCCATGATGAAGGCGTAGCGTTGATCAGCGAATGGATTAAACGTCTACCCGCAGCAAGCTGCTCACGCTAGCGTTAACGTAACAGTGGGTGAAAGCATGCTTGCAATCACCCACTTGCTTACCACTTCAAGACAGAGCGACCCCTGACATTGAAGGCCAACTCGAGGCCTTCTTATTTTCTAATGACATCTTAACGAGCTGATAATCCATGAAAAATCGCCAAACACTTTCGTTGGTGTTGATTATCACTGTGCTGCTCACAGCCTGCGGCGGTAGTGACAGCCAAAGCAGCGATAGCGGCCAAACACCGCCGCCCACGACCCCAACCAATCCAACGATACCAACTAGCCTTTGTGTTAATACTTCAGGGCAAGTTAACTGGCCCGCCTTGATGGCAGAAGACTGCCCAGTGTTAAGTCAATATGGTCTCTTTATCGACCCGACAAACCCAACCATACAACCACAAGCTCCGGGGTTTAGCTATCAGCTCGCTACGCAGCTGTTTTCTAACTATGCCAGCAAATACCGCTTTATCTATTTACCCGCGGGCAGCAGCATACAGTACCAAGCGCAGGAGGCATTTGAGTTTCCAACTGGCGCCGTGCTGGTTAAAACCTTTGCTCTGCCACAGGATACGGCTATCACAGGCATAGCCAACGAAACGCTAATCGAAACGCGGCTATTGATAAAACGCCCTCAAGGTTGGACGAGTCTGGTTTATCAATGGCAACAAGGTGAGGCAAAGCTGCTTACCGCCGGCGCAAGCGTGCATCATACCCTGATTAACCAAGGCCAAAGCCAAAGCTTCGATTACAACATACCGAGCCGCGCCGAGTGCAAAATTTGTCACCAAACCAACCAAGATAACAGCAGCCAAATCATTCCGATTGGCCTTAAAGCCCACTTATTGAATCGCGACATCGTCGACCAAGGACAAAGCGTCAATCAACTCAGCCTGTGGGCCAAACAAGGCAAGCTTGAGCAGTTACCCGAGTTAAGCCAAGTGGCCAAAACCTATGCAATTGACAACCATCAAGCCGATTTAACCGCCCGCGCTAAGGGCTATTTAGATGTAAACTGCGCCCACTGCCATAGCGCTAAAGGCTTTGCCAGTATCTCTGGATTACGCCTCGGTTTTTATATCGATCACACCAGTTATCAATATGGGATCTGCAAGCAGCCTCCGGGATGGGATGGCGGTGCGAAAGGACTTGATTACGATATTGTCCCCGGCAATGCTGAACATTCGATTTTGCTGTATCGCCAAACGCTCTCTGAACCGAAAGATCGCATGCCGCCTATCGGTCGCAATCTTGAGCACCAAGAAGGCGTTGAATTAATTCGTCAATGGATAGATTCACTGGCACCGAGTTTAGGGAATTGTATTTAGGAAAGTGCTGAGTAGTACTAGGGCGTGTTGACGTTTCAGGGTTATTTTTGCAGCAATGTGGCTGGCTTTTATGCAAGGCAAAGTCCGTGCTGTGTAGTTATTCTACATAAACGGACGATAACGCGGCAAAAAAGCCAGCCAAATGCCTGTCTCTCATACACAAATCCCTGAACAATGCTCAGGGATTTTTTTTGAACTCATTCCCCGCATTGTGATCAGATCGTCTAGGGCTAAATATTCGAGGCGATTATGATGAAGATGATGGAT
>NZ_JAKZGV010000008.1:0-124963 GCF_022557375.1 Shewanella sp. MM_2022_3 | reverse complement strand
ATTTTTTGATAAGTTTTAATAAAGCATAATCAATTAAACTTTGAAATTTTGTAGAAAACTCAACATCACGTCATTCAAGCCTAAATTTTGGCCACAAAAAAGCGGCCTAATAGCCGCTTTTTTAGACTAAAAGTAAATTATTTGTTTTCAGGTTTCGGAGGATAATTCGCCATGACACTTCCAACGGCATCATTGATGAGCTGGACTCTTTCAGAAGGAGTATTTTTATCACGAATGGTGTCAGCCACCGAACCACGCCATATTAACTTAGCTGTTTTATTATCAACTAAATCAATGATCAACGTACCAACTTCGTATTCTCTCACCGTGGTTTGAGTTTGCATGTTGCCACCCCATCCCCAACCAGGACCATAGTAAGGGTTATAGCCAAAGTTGGTATTGAAAGTATCTACATTAATCTTTTTGTCGATTTTAGTCAGATAGTTAACTAGGACATCAGCGTCTTTTGCATCGACTAACGTCATGCCCTTAGCAGAAAGCTGTGCATTAACTGCATCACGCACTCGCTGATCCATCAGACCATCGAGATGATAACCTGAAGCATCGGTCTTTTGTGCTACCCAAGCATAGGTTTTGTATTGAGAGAAATTGGCACTGGGATCGTAGTCCCAACCAGACTTAAGAGAACTACAAGCACTCAAGGCCAGCACTGCTAACCCTACGATAAAATTTTTCATGGTGATTTCCTTGGATTTCGTAAAGAACACAAATGAGCCGATAAATAAATTTAGCTTACAGAGCAATGGCCGATTCTACAACTCAATATAATGAAAAGCAGAGCGTTATTCAGCTTGACTTCAGCAATCGCTTTAAATGATAATGATTATCACTTAAAGCGATTAAGGGATAAATAACATGTACTGGTTCATTAGCGCATTGATTGTTGCATCAGCAATTTTCTGGCTAGCGCCACAAAAAGCCTCAATCGACACCAATAACAATAAACTCACGCCTCATCTCCCGATGATGTTATTGTTTTTGCCTTTGATTGTAATGAGTTGGCTGATATTCGAAGCTGTATCAAATGGTGCAGACTACACCACTATTGCCGCATTTGGTTTTGTTGCCACAGCCTGTTTAATTGCACTTCCCAAATTACATCGTTTTATTATGCCCTGCGCCCTACTCACCGCATTGGCATTAATCGCTATGGTTTTGCAGCATCTATAAATTCCGTTTGAAAACATGCTACTTCCCTGCAAAGAGCTAGCATTTACCTTCGGCCACTTTCAGTCTCTGTCTGTGGCCTTTTTTTACCTCTACTTTTTACCTCCACGAAGCATTATGAATTTGATAGACTTAAGCCGTTTACATTCAGATAAAAGATGACTTATGAGAGTAGATCCCAACGTTTCCTTAGTATACAGCACTGATAAAGGTCGCATTACTGCCGAACCAGAAGCAAAAGCACTCCCCGCATCCGATGGCATTGTGCGTATCCACAGAGACAGCAAAGGCCGTAAAGGTAAAGGTGTCTCGGTCATTTCAGGCCTAGGGCTTGACGATACTGGCCTAAAAGCACTAGCACAAACACTTAAAAAACAATGTGGTTGTGGTGGGACGGTTAAAGATTTCACGATCGAAGTGCAAACCGATAACCGTGAACTACTCAAACAGTTGCTTGAAAAACAAAACTATAAAGTCAAATTAGCCGGCGGTTGATACGCCACGATCCTAAGTAGCTGGATTTTATCTATCGATCAATGCATATGGGCTGAACGGAGCATTTAATGGAGAGTTTGCAGAACCATTTTTTAATCGCCATGCCATCACTCGATGACACTTTTTTTGAGCGCACCGTCATCTATTTATGTGAGCACGATGAAAAAGGCGCTATGGGACTAGTGATTAATAAACCGCTGGGCATTGAAGTTAACTCCTTGCTCGAGCAGATGGATCTCCCAACAGAGCAAGTGTCTGCCGATTTTGCGATGGGATCGCAAGTCTTAATGGGCGGGCCAGTTTCCCAAGATAGAGGTTTTGTACTGCATACTTCCCAATCCTATTGGGCCAATAGTACGGAATTAGGCTCGGGACTGATGCTTACCACATCTCGAGACGTATTAACCGCTATAGGCAGTAAGCGCTCACCAGATAAGTTTCTCGTAGCATTAGGTTATGCTGGCTGGAGTAAAAATCAGTTAGAGCAAGAACTTGCCGATAACTCTTGGCTTACGATCCCCGCTGATCACACCTTACTCTTCGAAGTAAACCACGAAGATAGATGGCAACAAGCTAGCCGTTCACTGGGATTTGAGGCTTGGCAACTTTCAACACAGGCAGGCCACGCCTAATCTCACTTTATTTAACGAGTTAATATCAGATGAATACTAAAACCGTGTTAGGTTTTGATTTTGGTACAAAAAGCATCGGCGTTGCCGTAGGGCAACAAATTACCTCCAGCGCAACACCACTTTTATCTCTTAAGGCCGTTGATGGCATTCCAAATTGGGATGAAATAGCCAAACTCATCCAAGAATGGCAACCCGATTTAGTCGTCGTGGGTTTACCGCTCAACATGGATGGCACAGAACAAGAAATGACCCACAGAGCAAGAAAATTTGCCAACCGACTAAACGCTAAGTTTGGGGTCAAAATTGTCACTCAGGATGAAAGACTCACCACCACAGATGCAAAAGCTAGGCTATTTGAACTCGGCGGCTTCAAAGCCCTCACCAAAGGTCAAGTTGATGCTGTGTCAGCCGTATTGATTGTCGAAAGCTATTTTGAAAATCATTTCGGCGACTAATGAGCGATATCAAAACAAAAGGATAGCCTGAGCTATCCTTTTTTATTTCTACGATATTAGTGTCTACAGATAGGGTTTAACCAAGTTCGCCATCATGCTGATATGGTCATCATTATCATTTAGCGCTGGAATATAACGGAACTTCTCCCCCCCAGCATGAGTAAAGATATGGCCATTTTCGCCCACGATCTCTTCTAACGTCTCTAAACAATCGGCACTAAATGCTGGACATACAATCGCAACATCACGCACACCTTGACTCGGCAGAGCCGCCATCGTCGCATCCGTATAAGGCTGTAGCCACTTAGCTTTACCAAAACGTGACTGGAATGTAATCGCAAATTCATCTTTGGCCAAACCCAATTGCTCAGCCACAAGACGAGTGGTCTTCATGCAAAAACAATAATAGGGGTCACCCAGATGAAGATTACGCTCAGGCATACCATGGTAAGACAGCACTAACTTTTGTGGCTTGCCATGTTTGTCAAAATCGGCACGAATCGAATTGACTAATGCAGCAATAAACTCAGGGTTATCGTGATAAGTATTAATAAAATGCAGCGAGGGCAAATAGCGCCATTGACAAAGTTCCTTGGCAATAGCGTCAAAAGCGGAACCCGTTGTCGGCGCAGCATATTGGGGATATAAGGGTAAAACAACTATCTTATCAATCCCTTGCTTATGCATATCCTGTAACGTGTTTGCCACTGAAGGGTTACCATAGCGCATAGCTAAGTGAACCGACACTGGATAACCATCGGCGGTTAATTTATCAGACAATTTAGCCGTTTGCCGCAAACTGATATCCATCAGTGGCGACCCAGCTTCTGTCCACACCTTTTGATAAAGTGCCGCGGACTTTGCTGGGCGAACGCGCAGCACTATGCCATGTAAAATCAGCATCCAGAGGAGTTTTGGAATTTCTACCACCCGAGGGTCGGATAAAAACTCTGCAAGGTAACGCCTTACGGCCGATGCCGTTGGCGCATCTGGCGTGCCAAGGTTAAGTAACAACACACCCACTTTGCCACGCGTTGCGTGACCTATCTCTTTTGATAATCCTGAAAACCTAGCCAAAGTAGCCTCTTAAAATTTGTAAATGAATAAATTGGGCATTAAAGCACGGATTCTATTGCCTGCTTAAGCTCGGCACTATCGGGTTTAACCTTAGAATTAAATTGCTGCACAGTATTGCCATCGCCACTCACTACGTATTTGTAGAAATTCCACTTGGGTGAGCCAGCTTTATCGCCTAAGTATTTGAATACACTGTTAGCATCGCTGCCTCGGACGGGAGACGTCGCGAGCATGGTGAAGGTGACACCATAGTTGATGTAGCACACCTTAGCCGTGTCTTTTTCATCATTCTCCTCTTGGAAAAAATCATCCGAAGGGAAACCAATTACCACTAACCCTTTATCTTTATATTGTTGATGGAGTGCTTCTAAGGCTTTAAATTGCGGTGTATAACCACAATTACTGGCGGTATTGACCAGCAGCACAGGCTTACCCTGAGTGAGCTCACATAAGTTAACGCTCTGTTCTGAGTGCAATTTACGCACTTCAACATCAAGGTAGCTTGGGCATGTTGCCGCCAAAGCGCTGGTGCTCATCAAGCTAGTCAAGATAAATAGCGGGAGTTTCATCATAATGTCCTTCTTATTCAATGATCCAAGATAGGCGAACTTATTCTTATTACGTCACTTGCTACGGTAAAGATCATATTGAATAAAAAAATAAAAGCTACAAGGAGTTATCGATTGCTTTAGCTGATAAAAAAGCAGCTCAATCGAGCTGCTTTAACACACGACAAAATAGGATTAATCCATATCCAAGGTCACGCCTTCCATAAAGCTCGAACTGGCGGGTTCTTTATTTTGCAATTTAATCATTAACCGCAAGTCGTTGGGTGAGTCAGCATGATGAAGCGCGTCGGCATAACTGATCTCCCCATCGACATAGAGCTTTAACAGAGCTTGGTCAAAGGTCTGCATGCCCTGCTCATTCGATTTGGCCATGGTTTCTTTGAGCAAATGCAGCTCATTTTTAGCAATCAAACTCGCGACACGTGGCGTATTGATCAAGACCTCAATCGCCGCCCGGCGCCCTGTTCCATCAACTTTAGCCACCAGCTGCTGCGCCACAATACCTCGCAGGTTGAGTGACAAATCGAATAATAGCTGTTGATGTTTACTTTCTGGCACTAAGTGCATAATTCGGTCTAATGCTTGGTTAGCATTGTTAGCATGCAGTGTCGCCATACACAGATGGCCCGTTTCAGCAAAGGAGAGCGCAAACTCCATGGTTTCTTGGGTTCGAATTTCACCGATAAGGATCACATCAGGCGCCTGACGCAGCGAGCTCTTCAGCGCCGCATCAAAGGACTCAGTGTCTATGCCCACTTCACGTTGGGTAATGATACTTTTGCGATGATCGTGCACAAATTCCACAGGGTCTTCAATCGTCAAGATATGCCCGCGGGCATGGGCATTGCGGTAACCGACTAATGCTGCTAAGGAAGTCGATTTACCGGTCCCTGTCCCCCCCACCATGATGATAAGTCCACGCTTACTCATCACCAGATCTTTTAAAATGGGTGGCAGTTTTAAATCATCCACTTCTGGGATTTTCGTCTCAATCCGGCGCATAACACAACCCGGAGACTCACGCTGCCAGAATGCGCTGACGCGAAAACGCCCCAACTCCTTAACCGCAAAAGCAAAGTTACACTCGCGAGTCGTGTGAAACTCCTTCTTTTGCGCCTCCGTCATCACGGACTCGACAAAATCCAAAGACTGCGCGGGCGTGAAGGCACTCTCGGCTAACGGGCGTAACTCACCATCGATTTTGGCGCTCGGCGGAAACCCTGCGGTAATAAACAGGTCCGAGGCTTTACGCTCCACCATGACTTTTAAAAACGGACGGACATCCATCATAAATCCTTAAAACGTCGCTTGTTTGTTTGAGCTCTTCGCCATGGCATCCTCACGGGTGATGAGACCACGGTTCACTAAGTTTTGCAGACACTGTTCGAGTGTTTGCATGCCATGGGCCATCCCCGTTTGAATGGCAGAGTACATCTGCGCCACTTTATCTTCACGGATAAGATTTCGGATAGCGGGCGTACCCATCATAATTTCGTGGGCAGCAACACGGCCACCACCGATTTTCTTAATCAGGGTTTGTGAAATAACCGCCTGTAATGATTCAGATAACATGGTACGAACCATGTCCTTTTCACCGGCAGGGAAAACGTCAACCACACGGTCAATAGTCTTAGCCGCCGACGTGGTGTGTAAGGTACCAAAAACTAAGTGACCCGTTTCAGCCGCAGTCATCGCCAGACGAATGGTTTCAAGGTCACGCATCTCACCAACGAGGATAACGTCAGGGTCTTCACGCAGTGCGCTACGCAGTGCCGCGTTAAAGCTGTGGGTATGGCGATGTACTTCCCGTTGGTTAATCAAACATTGCTTGTTGGGATGAACAAATTCGATTGGGTCTTCAATGGTTAAGATATGATCATGGCGGTTTTCATTGATGTAATCGACCATGGCCGCAAGTGTGGTACTCTTACCCGAACCTGTAGGCCCAGTGACTAACACTAACCCACGGGGAAAACTGGCAATTTTTTTAAAAATTTCAGGCGCACCTAGCTGCTCAAGTGACAAGATATCACTGGGAATGGTACGAAATACCGCCGCAGCGCCGCGAGATTGGTTAAAGGCGTTCACACGGAAACGCGCTAAATTAGGGACTTCGAACGAAAAGTCGATTTCTAAATGTTCTTCAAAGTCCTTGCGTTGTTTATCATTCATAATGTCATAAACAAGGCTGTGTACACCCTGATGATCGAGCGCGGGCAGATTGATTTTTCTCACTTCACCGTCGACACGGATCATGGGAGATATCCCTGCAGAGAGGTGTAGATCCGAGGCTTTGTGTTTTACACTAAAAGCTAATAACTCAGTGATTTCCATAGTTTGGGATATCCTTGCAACTAGATAATTACATCATGACAACAATAGCAGACAGACTCGCCCACGCCCAGAGCAGGATCGCGCAAGCGGCGCAAAAATGCGCACGCTTACCTCACACTATTCGCTTACTTGCCGTCAGTAAAACTAAACCTATAGCAGATATTATAGCCGCCTATAATGCAGGCCAGCGTTGCTTTGGTGAGAACTATGTTCAAGAAGGTGCGACAAAAATTGAAGCGCTAAAAGATACTCATCCCGATATTGAATGGCATTTTATTGGGCCTCTACAATCCAATAAGACCACATTAGTTGCCCAGCACTTCGATTGGATGCACACCCTTAGCCGAGAAAAAATTGCCCAGCGGCTCAATGAACAGCGCCCCACTCACCTTGCGCCACTTAATGTGTGCATTCAAATCAACATCAGTGATGAAGACACAAAATCTGGTATCGATGCCGAGCAAATGCTACCGCTAGCCAATATCATCAGCCAACTGCCGCAGTTAAGGCTCAGAGGCTTAATGGCTATTCCCACTGCAACCGATAACATTACCCAGCAAACCCGGGAACTTACCGAGCTCAAGCAGTTATTCGAGACACTGAAACAGCATTATCACGATGTCGATACACTATCAATGGGCATGAGTAATGATTTGGACATCGCTATCGAGTGCGGCTCAACCATGGTGCGCATTGGCAGCGCCATCTTTGGAGAGCGGGATTATTCCTCAAAAGAAACGATCAATTGAGTCGATAAGTATCAAACCTATTGCCATTAAAGAGGTCATTGCCAACTGTCGCTATCACAGATTGAAAACTAAGGTATAGCGACTGACTCGGTATTTGGTCTTGTTTTTACAAGCTAAAGCCCAAATACTGTAAAGAGACATTAAATAGAAATTTTTATCCGGTCTAATTTTGTCATCGCTGAACCATAGGATTCAGCCCTAGGCCAGACATTATGGGGTACACATGAGTCAACAAAAAATCTGCTTTATCGGCGCGGGCAATATGACCCGTAGTATTATCAGCGGCTTAATTCGTAGCGGTTATCCAGCATCACAGGTTCAGGCGACCAACCCAAGCCAAGGTAAACTCGACGCTCTCGCTCACGACTTTGGTGTGCGTGTATCCCAAGATAATGTCAGCGCCGCCCAAGATGCCGATGTCATCGTATTATCCGTTAAGCCGCAGTTAATGGAACCAGTCTGCCAAGCACTGCAAGACATTGATATGTCTAACAAGCTGATCATTACTATTGCCGCAGGGATTAAAGCTGAACGCTACAGCCAGTATTTAGCACAACCCATCACGCTGGTTCGCACTATGCCAAACACCCCAATGCAAATCGGCGTCGGCATGGCGGGACTCTACGCACCGCACCCCCTATCGGATGCACAAAAAGCCATTACTGAACGATTGATGTCCAGCGGCGGTGAAATAGTGTGGGTAAATGAAGAATCTGAAATTAATCAAGTCATTGCCCTTGCTGGTAGCTCACCAGCATATTTCTTCCTGCTGATGGAATCGATGATTGATGCGGGTAAACAAATGGGCATGGACGAAGCCAAAGCCAGAAGCTTAGTGCAGCAAGCCGCCCTTGGTGCTGCTATGATGGCTAAACAAAATCCTGAGCTCACGCTGGGTAATTTACGGGAAAATGTCACCTCTAAAGGTGGGACAACGGCGCAAGCCATCGCCACATTCGAAGCGGCAGATCTCCGTGGCGTCGTAAAAAAAGCCATGGAAAACTGCATTAATCGCGCAGAAGAAATGGCAAAGACATTTTAATTAAACCACTTTCCCGACGGCTCAAACACAGATAACGGGCGTTTTTAATTGGACTCATATAGGCAGAAATCTCGATGAATGCATTAACCTTCTTGATCAGCACACTCTTCGATTTGTATTTGATGGTAGTGATTTTGCGGCTCTGGCTCCCCTTGGCACGGGCCGATTTTTATAACCCTTTTAGTCAATTTATCGTGAAAGCAACTCACCCACTCATCGCCCCAATGCGCCGAGTGATCCCATCAATAGGAAGATTTGATACAGCCTCGTTTGTGTTGGCATTATTGGTTGTCATCGTAAAAGTCTTGCTATTGAGCCTTATCGCCGGTGGCGCTATTGATATTGTGCTGTTCTTTGTATTTGCGCTTGTCACTGTCATCAAACAGACGGGCATTTTGCTGTTTTGGATGTTGATCATCCGGGCGATTTTGAGCTGGTTCAATCAAGGCTATAATCCGATCGTGATGATTATGGGGCAATTAACCGAGCCCATTTTGGCCCCAGTGCGCCGCATCATTCCGCCAATTGGTGGCTTAGATCTGTCGGTAATGTTAGTGATTATCGGCATGAACTTTATCAACATGCTGTTGGCGCAATACGTACCTTTTTGGGCCGTGATTTAATGAGCGCAGTCATTATGCAGCAAGGCGACTTGCTGCTTAATTTGTATATTCAACCTAAAGCGAGTCGCGATCAGATAGTTGGGCTTCATGGTAATGAGTTAAAAGTCGCCATTACCGCCCCGCCTATTGATGGCAAGGCCAATGCCCATTTAAGCAAATATTTAGCCAAGGCCTTTAAAGTCCCTAAAAGCGATGTTCACATCCTTAAGGGCGAATTGGGGCGCCATAAACTGGTACGGATTAGCGCTCCTAAAAACGTCCCGACAGAAATCGCGACACTGCTCGAATAAACACAGCGTTGGAAGTCTAGGTTCCGATACATATAATCAAGCAATCTCTCATATTAAGTTAAGGTACAACATTATGTTACGTAACCTCCTAATCATGCTCGCATTAACAGCTAGCCTTTGTGGTGTCGCTAATGCCGAGCAAAAAGAAACCGTCGGTAATTTTGATATTCATTATATCGCGTTAGGAAGTACCTTTCTGACCCCCAGTATTGCTAAAACCTATGGCATTGAGCGTAGTAGCTACAAAGGTATTATCAACATCGCGGTATTAGATACGAGTGAAGAAGGCTCACCCGCCGTGCCTGTTGAAATCACCGGTGTTGCCAATAACTTACTCGATGCGCGTATCGATTTAAAATTTAGAGAAATCCGTGAAGGTAAGGCCATTTACTATATTGCTGAAGTCCCATACCGCGACGATCAAGATATTAATTTCAACATCGCCATCAAGTATAGGAACCAGCTGAATACTAACCTACAGTTTAAACAAAAGTTCTACGTCGAATAATTTCAGCCTCACAGGCAGGACGATACCAATTATCGTCCTGCCTTTTTCTGTCCTTTACCGCCAAGCTTGGGTATCATTGCCGCCGTAAACATCGCTCAATGAAATAGGTACCCCATGCAACAAATCGTCCTCGCCAGTGGCAATAAAGGTAAACTTGCCGAATTCGATCAAATGCTCGCCGCCTACGGCGTAAAAGTGCTGCCACAAAGCCAATTTAACGTTAGCGAAGTGGCCGAAACGGGCACCACCTTTGTCGAAAACGCCATTATCAAAGCCAGACATGCGGCACAAATTACTGGACTTGCCGCCATTGCCGATGACTCGGGATTAGAAGTCGATTTACTCCAAGGTGCACCGGGCATCTACTCTGCGCGCTATGCGGGGGAAAATGCCAAGGATCAAGACAATGTGTTAAAACTATTAGACACATTAAAGGATAATCCTGCGCCGCGTACGGCCAGATTCCAATGCGTTTTAGTCTATATGCGCCATGCGAAAGACCCAACGCCAATCATTTGCCAAGCCGCGTGGGAAGGCCAAATCGATTTCGTGCAACGGGGTGACAACGGCCATGGTTACGATCCGATTTTTATTCCAGAACACCATGATTGCAGCGCCGCCCAAATGAGCAGTGACGAGAAAAATGCCTTGAGTCACCGTGGTAAAGCGTTAGTACAACTGATTGCTGCCATGCAGGAAAAAGGCGTATTTACCGACGGGAACGCCCAATAATGTCAGTTAATGTGTCATCTCAGTTAACCCTGCCGCCATTGAGCTTGTACATCCATATCCCTTGGTGTGTACAAAAATGCCCTTACTGCGACTTTAACTCCCATGGGCAAAATGGCGAATTACCCCAAAAGGCCTATGTGGATGCGCTGCTAGCGGACTTACACCAAGACTTGCACTTAGTACAGGGCCGTAAGCTGCACACCATTTTTATTGGTGGTGGAACACCGTCTCTATTTGATGCCAATCAAATCAAACGGATATTGGATGGCGCCAACTCGCTAATTCCCTTTAGTGACGATATTGAAATCACCATGGAGGCCAACCCTGGTACCCTAGAGCACGATGACTTTAGTGCCTACCGCGCCGCTGGGGTCACTCGGTTATCGATTGGGGTACAAAGCTTCTCCAAGGATAAGCTTAATCTGCTGGGGCGAATTCACGATCAAAACGAAGCCCAAACCGCCGCCCAAAAAGCCAGCCAAGCGGGTTATTTAAGTTTTAATTTGGATTTGATGCATGGACTTCCGAATCAAAGTTTCACCGAAGCCATGGCAGATATCGATACCGCAGCCGCACTCAATCCTCCGCATTTGTCTTGGTATCAATTGACGATTGAGCCCAATACCCTGTTTCACTCCAAGCCACCGCAACTGCCCGACGATGAAGATCTCTGGCAGATCTACGAACAAGGGCAACAAAAGTTAGCGGCACTCGGTTATGAGCAGTATGAAATCTCGGCCTATGCCAAACCTGGCTATCAGTGCCGGCATAACCTTAACTATTGGCAGTTCGGCGATTATTTAGGTATAGGCTGCGGTGCCCATGGCAAAGTGACCTTACCTGAAGAAAATCGCATCATTCGTACGGTCAAAATTAAACACCCTAAAGGTTATTTAGCGGCCAGCAACTATACCTTCGAACAAACTGAAGTCGCTCAAGAAGATCGCGCCCTCGAATACTTGATGAATCGTCTGCGCCTAATGACGCCAATCCCTAAACAAGAGTTTGAAGACAGAACCGGTTTACACCGAGACACCTTAAAGGATGGGATGGAAAAGGCCAAACAACGGGGTTTACTCACCGAATCGGCTGAACATTGGCAATTAACCAGTAAAGGTCATATGTTTGTGAACGATTTACTAACGCAATTTTGTTAATTCACTGATTAAATTTCCCGTATAAATAATGTGTTAGCCTAGTTTCTTCGATGAAGGATCTTTTATGGCTAACACATTTTCTAACATTTATATTCATACATTTTTCCCCTGCTTCTTTAGAATTGCCTGAACATTGTTAAGGAAGCCTGATCATGCCAATAAAAACGAACATCAGCTTAGTCGCATTTACCCTCTCCGCCCTGCTTGCACTGCCCTCCTATGCAGTGCCCAGCTTAAATGACTCACATAATGTAACCAGTAAAAGTATTGCCGCCCAAAGCGAGTCAGAAAAAGCCAACGCCTTGTTTGAAACCATCTTCATGGAAAACATCATGGCAAGCCCAATTGCGCAAACCTATATGGGCATTAAGCAGGACTATGATAAGTGGGACGACATTGGCGATGAGGCGGATGCCCGTGAATTGGCGCGCACTAAGAAACAACTGGCCGAATTGAATCAACTGGATGCGAGTAAGCTTGACCCACAAACTCGCCTAAGCCTGACGTTACTCACTCAAAACCTGAATAACGATATCAAAGACTATCAGTGGCGTTACCATAACTACCCAGTAAATCAGATGCATGGTGGCCACTCGATGATCGCCTCCTTCCTAATTAATCAACACCAGATCACCGATGTCAGCGATGCTAAGGCCTATATCAGCCGCTTAAATGGCGTGCCAAAACGCCTAAGCCAACTGCAACAAGCGCTAGAGATTCGTGCAGATAAAGGCATTATTGCCCCTAAATTTGTGTTCGGTTACGTGATTTCTGACAGCCAAAACCTCATTAAAGGCGCCCCCTTCGATAAAGGCGAAGACAGTGCCCTGTTGGCGGATTTTCGCAAAAAAGTGAATGCACTCAGCATCTCCGAGGCAGAAAAAGCCCAACTGATTGCCGATGTAGAAAAAGCACTAGTCTCGCAAGTTGAGCCTGCATACAAGACGCTTATCGCCTATATCAAAACCTTAGAAGCTAAGGCCGATACCCGCGATGGGGTTTGGAAACTCCCCGACGGCGAGGCGTTTTATAACAATGCCCTTGCACGCACGACGACTACCCACATGACGGCGGATGAAATCCATCAACTTGGTCTTGCCGAAGTGGAACGCATCCATAATGAAATGCGCGCCATTATGAAAAAGGTGAATTTTAACGGCACCTTGCAAGAATTCTTCACCTTTATGCGCGATGATCCACAGTTCTATTATCCAAATACCGCCGAAGGCAAGGCGGCATATTTAGCCGATGCTACCAAGCTTATCGATAATATGCGCTCACGCTTGGATGAAGTCTTTAAGGTCAAGCCAAAGGCAGCCATGATAGTCAAACAGGTTGAAGCCTTTAGGGAGAAATCTGCGGGTAAAGCCTTTTATGAACAACCGGCGCCCGATGGCTCTCGCCCTGGCAGCTACTACGCTAATCTCTACGATATGAAGGCCATGCCCAAATACCAAATGGAAGCACTGGCTTACCACGAAGGGATCCCAGGCCACCATATGCAAATCGCCATTTCGCAGGAGCTGAAGGATATTCCTAAGTTCCGTAAGTTCGGTGGCTATACCGCCTATATCGAAGGTTGGGGGCTCTACAGTGAGTCTTTCCCGAAAGAAATGGGCTTATATGCCGATCCATACTCCGATTTTGGTCGACTGGCGATGGAGTTATGGCGAGCTTGCCGTTTAGTGGTAGATACCGGGATCCACGCCAAGCAATGGACCCGCGAACAAGGGATTGCTTATTATGTCGATAATACCCCTAACGCAAAATCCGATGCGAAGAAAATGGTGGAGCGTCATATCGTTATGCCATCGCAAGCCACAGCCTATAAAGTTGGGATGATTAAGTTACTCGAACTGAGACACAAGGCGGAAAAACAACTGGGTGATAAGTTTGATATCCGGGATTTCCATACTTTAGTCTTGGCAAATGGCGCGCTGCCTTTGGATGTGCTGGAAGAGCAAGTCGATCAATGGATTGCCAGTGTTAACAAAACCTAAGCTTCAAACCTTGGGAGGCTCACGCTAGTCTCCCTTGAACACCGTTGCGAATGAAGTGATTAAATCGCAGCCAATAAAAAAGCCACTATCAAGTGGCTTTTTTATTGGATTTATCACCAGCTTGGTCATAAAACCCTATCTCACTGTGGATCACTATATTTGATGAATTAAGCTCAATACTTAACACTCGGTGTGACTTTAGGGTACAGAGAGACAAAACTCATTTCCCACGATTAAACCATCAGAAAAAAAATTACCTCAGCCTAATAAGCTGAGGTAAACCAAAAACTAGGATGATGGTTTAAAAGCCAACATTGTTTTAGTTCGCAAACTTCTGCTGGCGGTGATTCGAAACCGCAATATTGCAGACCTGTACACTCATATCGAAAGGGGTCATTTCCAATAAAAGCATAGGACTCAGGTCATTCCGAATCATCTGGCAATCATTGTATTCATTTAAGAACAGACTTCAATACAAGCTTCAAAAACTTGTTTTAGAAAATGCTAAAAAACCAAACTAAAATGCAAGGCCAAAAACATATAAACCACTGATTTCAATTAACTTAAAATATCGACAAACGCGTCCAAAACGCATTGGACGAATTTTAAGAACAATGTTTCCAAAATTACTGACGCTCACTGAAAAATTCAGCATAAGGGATATCCCAATAAGGCGGATTACCAATATGGTCTTTAATAAACTCAATGAAAGCACTCACCTTAGGCGCTAAATGCTTACGACGTGGGTAGACCGCCTGTAGCGGCAAATGATGAGTCAATTGCCAATCTCTCAATAGTGGCACCAAGGTACCTTTAGCGATCTCATCTTCCATCAAGTAACTAGCAAGATATACAACCCCTAAGCCACTGATCGCAGCTGATTTTAAAGCCGGAGCGTTATCCACTCTAAAGTTACCAGAGACACCTATCTCACAGTAATCATCGCCCTTTTTAAACTGCCACATGCTGTGCTCATGCCACTCACCTTGATACACCAAGCAGTTATGGTCGACTAATTGCTCTGGACGCGAAGGTTCGCCATGCTTAGCAATATAATCGGGTGAGGCAACGAGTAGGAACTGACACTTCATCAAAGGTCGCGCCACCATACCAAGGGGAAGCTGCTCAGACATCGTTAACAGTAAGTCTAAACCTTCACTGACCACATCCACCTTATGATCAAGCAAACTGACTTGCAGTTCGAGCTCAGGGTGTTTTGCCATAAAGGATGGCAGTGCGGGAATGATATGCATAGCGCCAAAGGACTGAGAAATACCCACCTTTAACACGCCGCGGGTCGCATCGTTTAAATTATGCACGCTAGCAATCGCCTGCTCAGCATCGCGGAGTAACTCTTCACCTTGCAGATATAACAAATGCCCAGCTTCAGTCAAACTTAAGCTGCGAGTAGTACGCTGGATCAGTTGAACACCGAGTCTATGCTCGAGATCGGCTACCTGCGTACTAACCTTAGATTTAGAGATCCCAAGCCTTCTTGCGGCCGCACTGAAACTTCCGGCTCTGGCCACATGAGTAAAAATCGCAATAGGTTCTAACAGTTCTAACATGGAAAGTCGCCTTAAGCAGTTTCGACAGTGATTTAAACTTTCGGAATAACGCAGGAATGCAGCATTCCATAACGCCTTAATATCTCACAGCAAATGGGTTCGTTGTAGAGATTTAAACCGAAAAAGTCAGCTAAAGTAGAGTGTTTTATCTGACTGAGTTGCCAGCTTTTCATTATATTTTAAGAGTATACCAAACATTAGTCTGAAGAATGTAACATTCCACACTAAATAGCCGCAAGCATTGGGATTAATATCAAGGTGCTTGGTAACAATTCCCCAATAAAAAGCCCCAAACACAAAGGTGCTGAGGCATTGATCATTTATACTGCTTTATTCATTTTGCCAGCTAGGCAAACGTTCTAGCGTAAAAACCAGTTTACTCCCTTAGATATCTTCTGCGATATCTACTCACGCAATTCGTGGTGAGTGTTTTGCGTCAATACATAGGGTGCTAACTCAGGCACTTCTTTACGCAGTTGATTTTCAAGCACTAGCAGGTTTTCAAAACGGTCACATAAACGGTCGGCTTTCGCTTCAATCCCCTTGGATTGGGATTCAATTTGCTGCTCAATATCATCGCCTAATCTATCCATTTTTTGTGAAAATGCCTCCATCTTAGCATCGAAGGACTCACCATCGCCGGCAAGAATTTGGCCACCGATGTTCATCATCAGAGTGCCAATGGAGTTTTGCACGATTTGCTCCATTTCCTGTTCAAATTCGTCGTTAAAAGTGTTTTGCATCGACTCTTCGGTCGCACCAAGGTAAAAACTATCGCCCTGCTTGTAGGCTACGGCATCGACACGCTTCTGCACGCCCGCCATCATCTCATCAAACTTAGCGCCAGCGGCATCGCCCATCAGTGGCGTTAACGCCATACTCACAGCTTGAGAGGCTAGTGCAACCGCTTCATTGACTAATTCAATCACCTCAGGTACCTGAGTTGACACCTCATCGGCATATTGGCTAACTAGCTTCTTCTGCTTATCAGTTAAAGTTACCTGCTTGCCTTCAACGTATAACTTGTCAACCTCGATACGATACTTCTCGGCGCCCTTCTCACTCATCACTAATTTTTTAGGTTCGACTCTCACATCATAATTAAGGGAAACCTCACAGCGCTCATCAATTTGCGGCTCGGTTTTCGCTTGTGCTGATTGCAAGCCAGAAGCACCTAAAATAACGCCCGATAATGCCACTCCAGTTAATAGCGTATTTATTTTCATTGTGGTTCATCCTTTAATCTGAGTAATTCGACTAAGCTAACATGCTAAAAGACAATTAGCAGAAGATGTGCCAACTTTGTAATAATATGATTAGTATGGAGTTATAAAAATTAGCACCGATAGCAGATTAGTGAATTTCACTAATATTTAGCCTAGCAGTGCTAATCAAAGAGTTAAATCAGAAGATTGAACGTCCGAGACGCTGGCTGAGATGCTCAAGCATCGCCGTCCCCGCGAGGGAGTTACCTTGGTTATCTAATTCGGGTGACCAAACGCAGACCGAGAGCTCCCTAGGGATCACCGCAATAATGCCGCCACCGACACCACTTTTGCCAGGCATACCGACACGATAGGCAAACTCACCAGCGCCATCGTACAAGCCCGAGGTTGCTAACAGGGCATTTAACTGCCGAGTCTGCACTTGCGAAATAAGCTTAGTGCCATCTATGGTTTTACCGCGATTAGCTAAATACAGCATCGCCCGCGATAGATCGGCGCAGTTCATTTTTAAGGCGCAGTAATGAAAATAAGTGCGCAGCACTGTATCGACATCACCTTGAAAATTGCCGAAGGATTTCATCAGATAGGCGATGGCCGCATTACGAGCACTGTGCTGATATTCAGAATCAGCCACTTGCTTATCGAAACAAACTTTATCGTTTTGACTCAGCGCCCTGACCAATTCCAACATCCGATGCTTAGGTGCCCCTAAACGGCTCTGTAATAAGTCAGCGATGACTAATGCGCCAGCATTAATAAAGGGATTGCGAGGTTTACCCCGCTCGAGTTCGACTTGGACTAATGAATTGAAGGAGTGTCCCGAGGGTTCTTTGCCGACGCGGCTCCAAATTTCTGTTTCTTCATATAAAGTTAGCGCTAAGGTTAAGCTGAAAACTTTAGAAATACTTTGAATTGAAAATGGCTCAAGGTAATCGCCTGCGCCTATGGTTTCACCGTCAATAGTGGTCACGGCTATGCCCAATTTGCCAGCATCAACATTGGCGAGCGCAGGGATATAATTAGCAACCTTTCCTTGGCCGAGCAAGGGTCGAACTTTGTCGACCACTTCCTCTAATAACGCCTGTTCTGGCATTAACTCCACCAGATATCGTACAGTTCGCTAACTTCGAGTTGAGTCACTTTTTGACCCGCCCAGAATGCCTTAACAGCAGCGATATCTTCCTCGGTGCACTTGCCGATAGTTTGGGTCGCAATAATACCTTCCCATTCGATATGACCACCGCCATGGAAGCCTAGCTTACGGGCTTCAATCACCTCATCAATAAACTTATCGACAGTTGCATCAATTTCAGCTTCAGAGACTGATGCATCGAACGTCCAAGTGATGTCAAAACCTAACTCTTGGAATTCATCGACGCGCATTTTCTTACGTAAACGACGGCTACGATTCGTTGCCATAGTGATTTTCCCCGTTGTGTTAAAAAACCAATAAAAAGATAACGATATTAAGCGATACGCTCGAACATCAGATCCCATACGCCATGGCCAAGGCGATGACCGCGGGCTTCAAATTTCGTGAGTGGCCGATGATCCGGACGCGGTACAACAGTACCATCGGCAGATTGATTCTTGTAACCGCTCGCCACATTCATCACTTCCAGCATATGTTCGCTGTAGTTTTCCCAGTCGGTTGCCATATGGAATACGCCGCCAATCTTCAGTTTACGGCGGATCAATTCGGCAAATTCAGCTTGTACGATACGGCGTTTGTGGTGGCGCTTTTTATGCCAAGGATCGGGGAAGAACAACTGCACACGCGTCAGGCTGCCATCGGCAATCGCATGTTCTAATACTTCCATCGCATCATGGTGATACACACGAAGATTGGTCACGCCCGCGACAGCGGCATCACTTAAGCATGAGCCAACACCAGGCTTATGGACTTCAATACCGATAAAGTTCAGCTCTGGTGCTTCTTGCGCCATTTGCACTAAAGAAGCGCCCATACCGAAACCAATCTCCAGTACAGTGTCAGCTTCGCGGCCAAAAACTTCGGCTAAATCCAATGGTGTTGGGCTGTAATCTAAGCCCATTGTTGGCCACTGAGTCTCAATGGCTTGCGCTTGACCTTTAGTCAAACGCCCTTCTCTTAGGACAAAGCTTCTGATCTTACGCAGATACTTGCCTTCTTCATTAAATTCAGCGGTAGTGACTTCGCTCATTTTTGCCTCGTCTCGTGGACAACACCCTCTAAAAAGAAGGGCATTATCCAAAGTTCAACTTACAGTGCAAGCACTAATGGAGGCGAAGTATAACAAGATTCTTCGCCGGAGCGAATCTAGCACTGTTTTTCCTGTGAGAGTGACTTGTTTGCCGCCCTATCTCCCGCTACACTGCGCCGATGAAATCTACAGCCTCCTTTGCAACACGTATCGTTAATTGGTACGACACCCACGGTCGTAAAACCCTCCCTTGGCAGCAAGATAAAACCCCATATAGTGTATGGGTTTCAGAGATTATGCTGCAACAAACTCAGGTGGCGACTGTTATTCCCTATTACCAGCGTTTTATGACGCGTTTCCCCGATGTATTAGCCCTCGCTAACGCCCCGGATGATGAAGTATTGCACCATTGGACTGGCCTTGGTTATTACGCCAGAGCTCGCAATCTGCATAAAGCCGCTAAGATGATCCGCGATGAATATCAAGGACAATTCCCGACGAATTTTGAGAAAGTGCTAGCACTGCCAGGTATTGGCCGCTCGACAGCGGGTGCTGTGCTATCCCTATCACTTGGGCAGCAGCATCCGATCCTCGATGGCAATGTTAAGCGCGTCCTAGCAAGACATGGCGCGATTGCGGGCTGGCCTGGACAAAAACCAGTGGAGGAGCAACTCTGGCAATTAACTGAACAGTTAACGCCAGAGCAGGATATTCAAAAATATAACCAAGCCATGATGGATATTGGTGCCAGTATTTGTACTCGCAGCAAACCAAATTGCGCCGCTTGCCCTGTGGCTATCGATTGCAAGGCCCAACTTATGGGTAGGCAAACCGATTTCCCAGGTAAAAAACCGAAGAAAACTATCCCAGAGAAATCTGCTTGGATGTTGGTTTTGCTCAAAGATAATCAAGTATTCTTGGCTAAGCGCCCTCCTGCTGGCATTTGGGGCGGACTCTGGTGCTTCCCCGAGTTTAATACTCAAGCCGCACTCAATGCAGAGCTTGAAGCCCAAGGTTATAAAGCCGCTCAACTCGAACCATTAATTGGTTTTAGGCATACCTTTAGCCATTTCCATTTAGATATTCAGCCCATGCTACTGAATTTAGATAGTCACGCGAATGGCTACAACAAGCAAACCGCGGGTAAACAGATCGTGGGCGCAGTCATGGAACAAAATCAGTCTCTCTGGTATAACATAAATCAACCTTCCAAAGTGGGGCTCGCCGCCGCAACCGAGCGTGTGCTAGCCAATTTGGAGTCACTCATAACCGCTACAGTCAGTAAGCAGTAAGGAATAATCATGGCGCGTACAGTCAATTGCGTATATTTAAATAAAGAAGCCGACGGCCTAGACTTTCAACTGTATCCAGGTGATTTAGGTAAACGCATTTTTGATAACATCAGTAAAGAAGCTTGGGGCCTATGGCAGAAAAAACAGACCATGCTGATTAACGAAAAGAAACTCAACATGATGAATGTTGATGATCGTAAGTTTTTAGAAGAGCAAATGACATCCTTCCTGTTCGAAGGTAAAGACGTTGAAATTGAAGGCTTTGTGCCTGAAAAAGATCAAGAATAAGCCTAAGTGCCTATCCATAAATAGCAAAAAAGCGCCTAAGAGCGCTTTTTTGTTACAGGAGAAATGGCGTGCTTACTTACGCACACCTTCTACCACTAAATCTAATTCAACATTGGCAGATGCCGGACCTAAGTCCATCTTGATGCCATAATCTTTCATCGCAAAGGTGGTAGTACCGGTAAAGCCGGCACGATATCCGCCCCAAGGATCTTGACCTTCACCCACAGCATGCGCTTGAATCGCAAGTGGTTTAGTCACACCGTTTAGCGTGAAGTTACCCTTGATAACCATATCGCCATTGCCTTTATCTTCAACCGAAGTCGAAACGAAAGTCGCTTCGGCAAATTTAGCAGCATTTAAAAAGTCAGCGCTACGGATGTGTTTATCACGCTCAGCATGGTTTGAATCCACACTTAAGGTGTTCACTTTTACATTCACTTTGGCTGCCGCTGGATTTTTAGCATCGTAGCTGAAATCACCGCTGAAATCATTAAAACGGCCAACTACATAGCTATAACCTAAGTGACTCACTTTAAAGGTAATAGAGGCATGGGCACCTTCACGATCAATCACATAATCGGCGGCAGATGCAGCCATAGGTGCCAGTAAAGACCCGCCAATCAAAGCCGCTAATAGTTGTTTTTTCATTATATTATCCTCGGTTAAATTTAATCATCTTGAGTAATGTTGAATCTTTATCGATAAAATGGTGCTTTAGAGCACCTAAGGCATGCAGTACAACCAAAGCAATCAAGCTATAGGCGGCATATTGATGAATATCCCCCGCTATATCAGCCTGATTTTCAATCAGCGGCGTCAGACCAGGTAACTCAAACCAGTCAAACACCATAATTCCTCGCCCCTCTGCCGTTGAAATCAAAATGCCTGCGGCCATAATCAGCAGTAATAAGAGGTAAATCGCGCCATGGGCAATCTGGGCAGTAACCTTTTCCCATGGCTGATGATTTTGCTCTGGTGCAGGCTTTGGATTAATCAAACGCCAAACTAAACGAAATAACGTTACAGCCAGCAGCAAAATCCCGACGCTTTTATGCCAATGTGGCGCCGTTTTGTACCATGGGCTGTAGTAGGTCAACTCAACCATCCAAACCCCCATGGCAAATAATCCAATCACGGCTACAGCGCTCAACCAATGGCTTGCAATAGCAATAAGTCCATAACTTAACTTAGTATTTCTAAACATACTGCCACTCCGAACCTTTATACTTCTGCCACATAATTAAATAATAGTCATTATCATAGAACGAAAATTAAAAACTAAAATCAGTAAAAATAGCTCATATCTTTCTAAAATTTAGAATGTTTGCCATTTTAACGTTTTGAAGCTGATAGCAAGGTTAGTAAAGGCAATATATTCGAGTGGAAATACAACTTAGTGATATTAAACTGAACCGATTTTGATAGGTTTATAGATAAAAAACAGCCAAAGTGCACATTAAACAGTCGAACACATCATTTATCAGGAAAAAGCACTTGCAGCGGCTAAATACCCTCGCTAATATAGCCGCACTTCGAACGAGACAGCATTGAGTTGTCAGTTTTAAGTAGTCAACTAACGCTTAGTTTAGTTGCCCGAATAGCTCAGTCGGTAGAGCAGAGGATTGAAAATCCTCGTGTCCCTGGTTCGATTCCGGGTTCGGGCACCATTATTCAGCAGTATAAGCCGGCATAGCTCAGTTGGTAGAGCAACTGACTTGTAATCAGTAGGTCCCGAGTTCGACTCTTGGTGCCGGCACCATAAAAAACAAAAAAGCCACTCATTGAGTGGCTTTTTTGTATCTGGGATTTCAATCAAATCATATAACTCCACTCTAAGTCACAGCCAACCTACTCTCGATAATTGCAGCGGTTTCCAAGCTCGACTTTTGCTCCTGATGCTCCTGAAACCTTCAAACAAATATTGATTTACGGCTTTACACTTAACTTTGCCAATTTTCAAAGTTCGGAGGCAGAGACTAAGGTGTTATTCGCGCCTCCCACTATTTAATTGTATTAAGCCATTGATAGTTAGGCTAAGTAAGCTTTGCACATTCAAGTAAAGCAATAAATATTGCGCATTTTGTTTAATACTTGGCCAGTCGAATTAAAAGGGCTTGCACACTGAAAGCGTGCACTATATGATACGCGCACTTCGAACGAATGGGGTGTTAAACTCACGATTTGAAGTAGACAACTAACGCTTAGTTTAGTTGCCCGAATAGCTCAGTCGGTAGAGCAGAGGATTGAAAATCCTCGTGTCCCTGGTTCGATTCCGGGTTCGGGCACCATTATTCAGCAGTAAAAGTTAAGCCGGCATAGCTCAGTTGGTAGAGCAACTGACTTGTAATCAGTAGGTCCCGAGTTCGACTCTTGGTGCCGGCACCATAAAAAACAAAAAAGCCACTCTTTGAGTGGCTTTTTTGTATCTGTGATTTTAGCAATTTACTTTATCAGCTCATGCACTATCGGCCTATCCCCCGTTTGGACTTGATGCTGCAAGTGTCGCCAACCATGAGTTAACTCGCTTAGCGGCTCTTTTCGCTCAGGAAAGTGCGAAGATAATTTGTCGATCACTTCAATTTGCATTTTACACAGTAACGACCAACGGTCTGCATTTGATAGGTACATAGCGTTTTCCTTAACGAAGGGGATGATATTTCCTTAATTGATTAACACTAGGTCATAAACCTAACGTTGCCAAATTAAAATTGCGTGTTAGCGCACTGTTAAACATTGCTACTCCAGAGTATCTTTATTCTATAAACATAAGATAGGAGACATCATGACAGCTACGATTTTTAAACTTATTTTTATCGCAATTGGTTTGTTTCTGGTTTATAAGCTGATATTTGGTGGTAAGAAGGGATCGACTATTTTCGAAATGCACTTTAAAGACGGCCGTATGACTCACCACAAAGGCAAAATCCCCGAGCGTTTCGAGAAGGAATGTCGACATCTTGCTAAAGCAGATAAACTCACTTGTACTATCAGAGCCGAGAAAAATACCGACGTCCGACTACATATATCTGCCAATGTAAATGACAATCTACAACAAAGGATCCGTAATCAATTTCCCTTTGAGTATTACGATAAGAAGACAGTGGATAATAGTCGTCAAGCGGGTTAATTTTCCGAATCATCAGCCCTTATGTCAAAGTAAGGGCTGCACAATCCACTCAAACTCTATTGAGATTGATCAATCTTAGAATTTAATCGGATCCTTTGGCTCTAGCTTTCCATCTTCGCGCGCATCACGAACACGGCGCTCATTATCTTGCATCATAGGATCGCCACTCGATTGATGAGGATCTGCTTGTTTCTCTGAAGTGTCTTCGAAACGAAAATCAATGTTAGAACAAGCTGTTAATGAAATACTTGCTAACACAGCCAGTAACATCCAATACTTTTTCATTATATGATTCACGATAGATTGCTTTGAGCCAGTCTAGAGCAGTCAGAGAGCGATTATTAGCCAAGCCATACCGTTAACCATGGCAGCAAGTCGCTTAATCTAGCTTTTGGATCACTAAAGTCACCTTAGCAACGGTAACCCCCCACTTAATAATGTCGCTTTTATTGATGATGGTATTGTCATTAACTAAAAACATCCAATCATCAAAATGCACTTGGTATTCATCACCATCAACAGGCAATAACATATCGTAGCGCCAGCGCAGCGCGCTTCCCCTCGCCTCACCTACTGCAGTACCAATAATATCGCCTGCCGTGCCGGTATATTGTCCATCACCTAGGGAGGTTATACGCCAGATACGGGTTTGGGTTTCACCGTCATCATAGACAAACCATTCATCGATAACACCTTCGTTCCCTTTCCAACTCGCCTCCATAGTGACATTGAATTTACGGATCACTTTGCCACTAAAATCCTCAACGATGCCCGATGCCTTAAGCGGGCCATTAAAGAATTTTTCCAATACTAATGGTGGATTTGTACCTTGATAATCAGCTACTTCAACCGAGGAACAACTAGATAACAGGCTGAGCATCAATAAACTTAAGATGACATTTTTAGTCCAATTTAGCGTTAACAATCGCATGATTTTTCTCCTAGTAATTGCGCTCGCAAACTTGGACGACTGGTTTTAGTCGATAACCAAATCGCTAAAAAAGCCTGTGCAAATTGTGGTTCTTGGATAAGCCCGAGGGGTTGTTGATTAAAATAAAATTGACTCTGGTTTGCATCGATAATCTTAAAACTTAAATGATCACCTGGCGTGACATCAGGCCAAATACCTTTTAGTAAATTAAGCCAGCGACCAATATCACTATCGGCATAACCTAAATGTCGCCATTGGTCGGCTGTGGCTTCCAGTAAATCTGCAGCATCAATATCACGATAATATTCAATATCTAACAGTTGCGGATACTCCCCCTGCTGATACTGACCGGTTGGCGTCATCAGACGAGCTTTATATAAGTTGAACCACAGCCAATCCATTTCGCCGCGCCCAACCTCAACAAGATCCTGGGTCATCGAGTTATCGACCGTAGAGGTTGAATTTGCATATCCAGCAAAAGGGAGTAACAACCCAAAGATGACGCTAAGATAGGTTTTAGTCGATAGCATAGACATCCGATTCCTCCACTTGAAAATTAACGATCGCACAAGCGACGATGTTCAAGCCCATAACGCCTAACCGGCCTATAACTACGGGATATTTTGATAAACAGCGGCAATAAGATAGCCCAAACAACAGCAAGGATAAGCATGGAAATACTTTCGCCAAAAGGAAGCGTCACCGCATTAAATTGCGCGCCCGCAATGTAGCTAAGACTGCCAAATACACCACCCAATATAACCTGCAAAATAATAGGTAAAGCACGCATAAAAATGAGGCTATGGTGCAGGCTCAAGGCAAAATGCAGCCATAGACAAGCAAGCCACCAAGGTAAAACGGTAAACTCAAATATCCCGAACAAAGTGAGCAAGGTATCAATCGCAATACCCAGCAACCCCACCTTAATCATGGTACTGAAGTCCCGAAACACAGCTTGTCGGTTTTCAACCAAAGCCAACAGTAAAAAATGAATCAATAACAATGAGATATTGAGTAACAACACTCGATTACCCCATAAGATGCTACTCCACCAAACACACTGAAAGCTCAAGGCGTTGTAGATAATAACCCCTTGAAGCTTAGACATATTTTGAATGTATCTGACCATAGGGAGCATCTCAGCGCGACGTTAACTACGGTTAATCGTATTAGGTAAACGATACCCGGGACGTACAGCCACTAAATGCACAGTGCTTGTGGTGCGCTCTAAAAATCCGCCTTCGCAGTAACTGAGGTAAAACTTCCACATGCGAATAAAATCTTCTCCATAACCAAGGGCTTGGATTTTGGCAACGGAACGATCAAAGTTGTCGTGCCAATCCTTTAAGGTTTTGGCGTAATCTAAGCCCATGTCATCAATCGACCAGACCTGCATATCGGTGCGCTTCGCCAAATGGCCAACCATTTGGTGAACCGAAGGCAAACAGCCACCAGGGAAAATATATCGCTGAATAAAATCAACGCTTTTACGATAACTATCGTAACGCTGATCTGAAATAGTGATTGCCTGTAATAACATCCGCCCTTCGGGTTTGAGCAATGATTCCAGCTTTTTAAAGAATCCAGGCAAATATTCATGACCTACGGCTTCAATCATCTCGATAGACACCAATCTATCGTATTGACCGCTAAGATTTCGATAATCCTCGGTCAGCAAAGTCACACTGTCACTTAGCCCTTCACGTTCGACCCGCGCTTTAGCATAGGCATATTGGGCATCGGAGATGGTAGTGGTCGTAACGTGCACGCCATAATGTTTAGCTGCGTAAATCGCCAAAGCGCCCCAACCAGTACCGATTTCTAATAGGGTTTGCCCCGGCTTTAAATCGAGCCGTTCGCAAATGGTTTTGAGCTTGTGTAGCTGCGCATCAGCAAGGCTTGCCTCGCTATGGGGATACAAGGCACTGGAATACAGCATTTCACGGTCTAAAAACTGCTCATACAACGCATTGCCCAAATCGTAATGGGCAAGAATATTACGCTTAGAGCCCTGTTGAGAATTACGATTAAGCAAGTGCTTAAAGCGATTAATCGAGCCAGTAAGCCAACTAAATTTAGCTTCAATCTGGTCAAGCAACGGCAAATTTCGAGCAAAAAGTTGCACGACTTTGGTTAAGTCAGGGCTGGTCCAATGGCCTTGAATATACCCCTCACCTGCACCGATGGAGCCTGAAAACATCACTTGACGATAAAAGCTCGGATGCTTCACGACTAGCGTTGCATGTAGCTCACTGTGGTGCTCACCAAAACGATAGCTTTTATCACCCTCGACTAAGGTTAAACATCCGTTAGGGAGATTTTCTAATGCCTTAAGCAGTAGCTTACGGGCAAGACTGTCAGGCAATTTTGCCGTAACAACTGAAGATTGCGATGCAGTGTTTTCCATATTATTTCTCCATTTGAGCAGGATGTGGCACAAAAGGCACTCGTTTGTAGAACAGCTTTAACGCCTGCCAGTAAATCCCACCGAAAATTTTCAACGTCATAAAAGGGAAGCGAAACAACAGCGTCCTAAGTGATGTGGCATTAATGTCTTGGCGAGTCATCGAAAGCGTTGCATTAAATAAACGCTTGCCTGAATGATTCGGCAGATTTTCTATACCAATATTTAAGCGTTCACTGGGTGGGGCAACATGCCACTGGTAGCGCATATCAAGATTCATAAAAGGCGAAACATGGAACACTTTATCCGTTGTTTCAGGAGCCGATAAATCCACTAAATAGCAGTGGCGCTGATCCCACGGGGTGTTACTCACTTCGGCAAGCATGTATAAAGGCTGTTGATTTTGATAACAAAAATAGAAATTTACCGGGCTAAAATACACGCCAAAATGCCGAATTTGCCCAACAAATAGCACTCGATTACATCGCTCTTCACCGCCCAATTCTGCCACTTGCTTCAACACTCGGCTCTTGAGGGCTGAAGCACTCGGCTCCTCTATATCGAGTTTGCGGTTAAGATTGTCCTTTGAGGTAAACGTAGTGAGATAGTCCGCAGGATTAAATCTCAGCAAGGCGCGGCGCTGACTAGCAAATATCCGCCCCATACGACTGATAGAATCAACTTCATCCAAATCAATCGCCAGCAACGCCATTTGGTAGCTAAAGTGATGTTTTATTGGGGTAAAGCGACTATGCGTCACAGTGCCGTAGTAAATACCACTATTGAGCTCACTCATAGGCTGATCCCAAAATGGTCGCAAACATCTAACGCACTACGTACACCATCTTCATGGAAACCATTGTGCCAATAGGCCCCTGCAAAATGGGTGCGTTTTTTGCCAGAAATCTCCTCCCGCCTTGCCTGTGCCTGTAAACTACGTTCGTTAAAGACTGGATGAGCATAGTTGAAACGCCGCAAAATTTTCGACTCATCAATGAGCTCACTCTGATTAAGCGTTACGCAAAAGGTTGGCGCGTCGCTAGGTAGGCGCTGCAGAATATTCATATTGTAAGTCACAGAGGCGGGGCGTTTTTTATCGCCATCTAAGCGATAATTCCAACTTGCCCAAGCCGCTTTACGCTTAGGTAAAATGCGGGTATCCGTGTGCAGCACCACTTCATTATTTTGATACTGTAAGTCGCCCAAAATAGCTTTTTCAGCGGAGGTTGCATCGGTTAGCATCCCAAGCGCTTGATCGCTATGGCAAGCTAGAATCACTTCATCGAACACATGCCACTCGCCATTAACCTGAAGCTTGACGCAATCATCATGGCGCTCGATGGCACTAACTGGGCTGTTTAAATGGAGATTATCTTTAAATGGTGCAATTAAATCAGGAATATAACTGCGTGAACCGCCCTTCAGCACATACCATTGTGGTCTGTCTGTTACATTTAACAGTCCATGATGCTCGAAGAAACGGATAAAAAAGCGCAGCGAAAAAGCCCGCATATCTTCAATGCTCGATGACCAAATCGCCGCGCCCATTGGCAAAATATAATGCTCCGCAAAAAAAGCTGAAAAGCGCTCTCTGTCGAGGAAATCCCCTAAATTAGCATCAGGATATTGGTCCAGCTGATAAATGGCTTTACAGCTTTTATTAAATTGAACAATTTCATTTAAAAAGGCCCAAAAGCGCGGATTCAGGAGGTTACGCTTTTGGGCAAACAAACTCGCAAAATGATGGCCATTGTATTCAAGCCCAGTGAGCGCATTGTGCACGCTAAAACTCATCTCTGTCGGCAAAATACTGACATTAAGGCGGGCTAATAACCGCTCAAAACGGGGATAAGTTCTATCGTTAAATACGATAAACCCAGTATCTATCGCATAGGTTTTACCTTGATAATCCACATCCACAGTGGCAGTGTGGCCACCGATATAATCATTAGCCTCAAATACAGTCACTTTGTGTGACTGGCTCAATAGATGAGCGCAGGTCAGCCCTGAAATCCCAGTACCTACAATGGCAATATTTTTCATCTTCCGGTGTCCTTTAGCGCTTTTGCTTGGCTATCTCTTTGGATCATTTTTTGCCATACAAATGCTGGTAAAAATGACATCAATTTCAACAAATAAGTAAATCGTTTTGGAAAATGGATCTCTGCGTCGCCGCGTTCGATACCAACACGAATCGCCAACGAAGCTTCATGCACATCAATTTGCATTGGCATGGCAAAGTCATTTTTGGCGGTTAAGGGGGTTGCTACAAATCCAGGGCAAATCACGCTGACACGAATATCATCTTGCGCAACATCGAGTGACAGACTCGCAGCCAAGTACTTAACGCCCGCTTTAGATGCGCCGTAAGCCTCGGCACGGGGAAAGGGTAAATAAATCGCGCTGGAACTCATCAAGGCTAATTTCGATCCTTTTGGCATTAGAGGCAAAAATGCCCCTAAACAGTAGCCCATTGCAATCAAGTTAGTGTGAATGACTCGCTCAAAGAGCTGATCATCAAAATGTTTTGCATCGTCGATATACTCACAACTACCGGCGTTGAGGATCACAATATCCAATAGACATTCACTGCTCGAGAGCATATCGCCTAGCTCAGTAGCAGCCTGCTGGACTTGAACACGATCGCTAATATCAAAACTCAAGCAAGTGGCGCCTATCAATTCCTTCTGCGCCAACAAATCAAGTTTTGAGGCGTCACGGCCACAGGCAATCACATGCCAACCCAAGGCCAGATAATCCTTTGCTAACTGCAAACCGATACCTGAACTTGCCCCAGTTATCAGCACTGTATTGATTTTTTTGGTGAGCAAAGAGGTCATTACTTAGCCGCCCTATCTTTAAGCAAGCGAATAAGTCCGCCCATACAAGGCAAATGTTCATACAGCATTTGCCCTAGGTCGAAATAGTCCCGATGAAAATAAATGCGCTGATGGAACTTAAGCTGGCTCATCCCATCAACCCGAACTATCTCTCCTTTATTGAGCTTAGGATGACGATATTGCATTTGCCAAAACAGCGATGCTTGGGTGTCATCCTGTAATACTTCTTTGATTTCAAAATGAATATAGCCGATATTTTGATAAAGCTTTGCAAAATACTGTGTCAACGCGTTTAGGCCATTCACTTGATGCATAGGATCGATAAAACAAATATTGTCATCATAGACCTCTGCAAGTAGATGCAGATTATCCTTATTTAACGCTTGATAGAGGCTGATAAAATCATCTACTAATCCGCTATGCTCAATCTTCGCTTGGTTTATCATCCAGACACTCCCTAAGGGATAAGTATTAAGGTTGAACTTGTGGTCTAAGCCTTTTTCAGCACACCCAGTACCGTCAGCGCTCTTGCTCTTGCCGCATTGTGCTCAACAATCGCATAGGGATAATCCGCTTGCGATGCAAATAACGGTGCTTCAAACAACGAAGGCATTTTTTGCTGATTCGGTTGATGCAATCGCTTAACGCCCCAAGATGCGAGTTCTGGTAAGTACTTACGAATAAAGCGGCCATCTGGATCAAACTTTTCGCTCTGGCTCATAGGATTAAAAATCCGAAAATACGGCTGCGCATCACAACCGCATCCTGCCGACCACTGCCAACCGCCGTTGTTAGCCGCCAGATCGCCGTCGATAAGATGCTGGCGGAAATACCGCTCGCCCCAACGCCAATCAATGAGCAGATGTTTGGTTAAAAAGCTCGCCACCACCATGCGTAAACGATTATGCATCCAGCCCGTTTGATTAAGTTGCCGCATAGCCGCATCCACTATCGGATAGCCGGTTTTGCCCTCGCACCAAGCTAAAAACTCATCGCGATTGTTGCGCCACGGCACATGATCGGCTTGGCGATTAAAATTGTGTCCCTTGGATAAATCAGGAAAAGCCACCAGCAAATGACGGTAGAACTCCCGCCAAATCAGCTCATTTAGCCATGTACGCCCGGGGCTAGTGTCATCAACCATTACCTCAGGGAAACGTTGTAAAAGCGCCGCGACACATTGCCTTGGGCTGAGCACACCAATCGCCAGATAAGGGGAGATAACACTGGTGCCATCAATGGCGGGGAAATCTCTATCTTGCTTATAGTCTTGCACTTTTTGCTGAATAAACTGATTAAGCAGCCGCTTGGCTTGCCCCTCACCTGCCGCCCACTGTTCACTCGAGATAAGCGGGGTTGATATGGTTTGATTTAAACCTGTTTCTGATGGCGTAGTGCTCTTGTTAGTCGGAGAATCAGCAAAGCCGATATTTTTAAAAAATAATGGCTTAGGCTCCGATAAGATAGGACCAAGCGGTGCTGGCACACCCAGCGGCACAATAGGCTGCTTTGCGGCAACCTCTCGCCACTTGCGGCTAAAAGGAGTAAACACCCGATACATGTCACCGCTTAAATTAAGCACCGTTCCCGGTGGTAATAAGCAATGTTCATCACTAAGCACCAAAGGAATCCCCGCTTCAATACAAGCTTGATCGCGCTTTTGCTCATTGATCTCAGGTTCTCGTCCTGCAAAAACCCGTCCAATAGTATGCTCTTCACAATAACCCGTTAAAAATGCGGGAATATCTTTAAAGCTATCAAGTTGAATGAGTTCAAATTCAACCCCTAAACTCGCCAGTCCTTGGGCCAGTAGGTTCACATGCCGCTGAATAAAGTCGAGTTGAATTGGCGCGATATCATGCCGACGCCATTGGCTTGGGGTGGCAATGTAAATCGCTTTAAGCTTGGTGGCATGATGTTGCCTTACCCAATCACAGGCGGCCGTAAACGCTTGATTATCAGTAAGGCGCAGATCTTGGCGAAACCACATTAACGCCTGTTTCTCCAAACCGCATTGATTAATGCTCATCAGCGCTCCCTCCTTCAATCAGTGCGGCGTTAGCCTGGTTTTTCTGTCTACGATACTGTTTTTTATGTTGCTGCTTTGCGGCCGTTATTTGCAGAATGATCTCAGTAACGCTAGGGGCCATATAGTCCGATAAAGTGGTTAGTGTCGGCGCGAAAGGGCCAACGAGATAGCAAGCGAGTGACTTAGTTTCCAGCAACATTTGCAGCTCTGTCTGCTTTGATAGTGAGTGATTCGCCTCTGGCAATAACACTAACGCATCAACCTTAAGCCTGTTATTGATTAGCCCAAGACTGCTGATATGTTGCACGCCTAAGTTGACCACTGAGACTCTTAAATCGGCAAGTTCCAGTAATAGTGCAAGGCAATACAAACGGTTAGTAAGGCTTGAACTGGGCGCAAGCGTAGGCTCTGTATTTTTTTGCGATGTAACATAAGGCAAACGCACTAACGCAATCTGGGGCGAACTTGCTAGCCCCGCTACGCTTAAACGCCCACCGATACGGCTAGCTAACTCACTGTCTAACCAAGCAAGTAGCAGCTCCACATCTAAACGCGGCTCCAATAAAGGCATTAATTGTGCAAACCAAGCTTGTAGCAGTTTTTGTTTAACCAATTGAAATGGATATAAGCCCAAGGCTTCATCTAAGATTTGGTGAAACTTGAGCTGATCTAACTCAAAAAATGCAGTATTTAACGCCAATATCTGCTCATGCCAAAAATCAGACGATTGAGATTGCACACTCGCGACATCTATCGCTTTAGCCGAACTAATCAATAATGGCTTTACCTTACTGATGGCAACGCCTTTTGCTAACCATGCATTAATCTCATGGATTTGTTGAATATTTTCGGCAGTATACAGCCTGTGCCCCTTGGGAGTACGCTCAGGGATAACAAGCCCAAAACGCCGCTGCCATGCCCTTAATGTCACCGCATTAACGCCAGTAAGCCGCGACACCTCACCGATCGGCAGCAATTCGCTACTGCTGGGATTATCAGCTGCAAGCTCTAAATTATGATCTTCCATTTTTGTCTCTTAACTCATGAATCTGATTGGTTGGCCTAAGCATGTTGTGCTAAACCATTTCGCCAATCGTGGTTTGTATCTGCTAAGCCATTTTTATCAAACGCACATATCAGCAAAAACCTAGTAGGCATAACGCAGCTTTAACTCCTCCGGATGGGGATTTAAGTACACTTGATCTTCAATATATGGCGTTGGGAATTGTCTTAAGTAATGGTTAATCAAGGTGATAGGCACTAACAGAGGCAAGAGTCCTTGACGATATTTCATAATCATTTCAGACAGTTCTTGTTTTTGCTCCTTGGTTAAGTGCTTTTTAAAATAGCCCTGAATATGCTGCAAGGTGCTGGTATGATTTCTACGGGTCGCATTGATTTTTAAGGCGGTCATAAAGCCTGTGAAATAACGGTCAGCGGTCGCTTCAATATCCTCAATATTGGCCACAATCGGTCCAAGCTCGCGATACCATTTAGGACTGTGGGCCATTAATAAGTACTTATAACGGGAGTGAAACTTCACTAACTTATGCTTAGTCAGCCCCTCGTGACGCATTGTATGCCAGTCGTGATAGGCGTAGACCCGAGTAAAAAAGTTTTCCCGCAGCACCATATCGTGCAAACGCCCTTCTTCTTCAACCGGTAAATGGGGATAACGTTCCATCAATTTGCGGGCAAATACGCCAATACCGGATTTAGAGCCGTTATTGGTGCCAATCTTGTACTCTGTCACACGTTCCATCCCGCAGGTTGGGGATTTAGCACTTAGTAGATAACCGCCTAAAAAATCTAACTCTTCTACTTTGCGCTCACTGAAATCATTGAGTTTTTCGGTGACATCTAAACTTCCATCCGCGCTCTGTACCCGTATTTGTTCACCATCGCGTACTAAACGAATACTTTTACGAGGTGCGCCTAGGCCAATCGCCATTTCTGGGCAGATAGGAACATAATCAAAAAATGGGGCAATTTCTTGATTACAATAGGAGGAATTTTTATGACCACCATCAAAACGCACCTTTTCCCCCAATAAGCAGGCACTGATCCCTATTTGAATACGTTGCGGATTAAACTTGTACATAATGAGATTCCTTGTATCAATTTAGATATTATTACGGACCACTCTTGTACAAGGATCAAGTTTTTGTACAATTTTTTATAAAAATATTTTTCTACTAAAAATCCAACGAAAGTCGCCAGAGTTTGGCCTTGATATTGCTTAATTTATTTGCCCCATTGGCGCGGCATCTGAAAGTGAAAATCAACGAGGAAAAATAAGGAAATGACTGTCATCAATCCCAATAGCTATGCGGCCATCGCGTTGAACCAAGTAAAATCGTTGCCAACTCAGCAAACGCAAGGTGTATCAAGCCCTGCGGAAAATCCGAGAGCTCAAATGACAGCCCCGCAAGATACAGTCACCCTATCTGGCGGCGTGACTCGAGATGCTGAAACGAGTGATACCTATAGTCAGCTTGCGCCTAATGCCAAACAACATTACACCGCTAATGTGCAACATATTGCCGGTACGGCAGAGACTGAAAAGCCGCATAATAGATTAGAAGACGCAATGCAGGCGATTCTCGATAAACGCACAGGCATTGATAGGGATAAGCTTAAACAGCTAGATGCGGAGATAGCAAAAATAGCCGGTGATGACAGCTTATCCGAAGAGGAAAAAGCAAAAAAAATTGAATTACTCCAAGCTCAAAAAGTGGAGCTAATTAAAGAAGCTACTGAGAAAAATGAAGAGCGACAACGCAATAACCAGGCTGAAGTGTATTTTAGTTAATAACGCGAGCGGTATGGCGAGCACAACAAGTCCAACTTAATCATCATGCAAAGCCATTGGTGAAATGATTATCCGCCCTATCAAAGGGCGGCTCGCTATCAGAATAAAAGCTTAAATAACCTTGTCGCCTTAATTAGCGCTTTTTACCACCTAAGGCGCGTTTTTTAGCCCGTTGTTTTTGAGCAGCTTTGCTATTGCGTCTTGGCTCGGGGAGCATTTTGTTAAAATCAGGTTCAAAGCCGGGATACCATTGTTGTGGCAGACGTTTATCAAGCAGCGTCTCAACTTCTTCTAGCAGTAGCGCATCCTCTTGGCTAAAAAGCGTAATGGCCACCCCAGCACTGCCAGCGCGGCCAGTACGACCGATACGGTGAATGTAATCTTCAGCAATAAACGGCAATTCGAAATTAATCACATACTGTAGTTCAGCAATATCAAGCCCTCTTGCAGCCACATCGGTGGCAACTAAGACTTGCACTTGTCCTTGTTTAAACTCCTGCAATACCTTTTCCCGCGCACCTTGGGACAAGTCGCCATGGAAAGCTTGCGTTGCCACCCCGAGTTGATTGAGCTGAGTGGTCAGCTTATCGACTCCCTGTTTAGTGCGACTAAATATCAACACTTGCTGCCAATTTTTGCTACGGACTACATGGCTGACAAACTCAGTTTTACGATCGCTATCAATGGCATAGACTCGCTGCTCTATCTGGGCCGCGGTCGTATTACGTTTAGCCACTTCAATCAGCTTGGGATTACGCAGAAGGTTTTTGCTGAAACTAAAAATCGAATCATCCAAAGTGGCGGAAAATAGCAGGGTTTGTCGGTGAGCAGGCACTTGCTTAAGCACGGCTTTGATTTCATCCATAAATCCCATATCAAGCATCCGGTCGGCTTCATCAAATACCAGTGTGTTCAATTGGTTAAGATTGAGTGCTCCTTGACGTAAATGATCAAGCAAGCGGCCTGGGGTTGCAATCAACACATCGATCCCGGCGTTAAACACCGCTTGCTGCGCCTCGATACTGACGCCGCCGTAGGCTATGCCGACACGAATATCTGTGCCTTTCGCATATTTTACATAGCTTTGCTGAACTTGTAGTGCCAACTCCCTTGTTGGCACTAAAACTAAGGCGCGGATTGCTTTTGGCGCCTTAAGGTTTTCGTTATCAGCGATTAAGTGTTGCAGAATGGGTAATGCAAAGGCTGCGGTTTTCCCCGTCCCCGTTTGAGCCCCCGCCATCACATCCTGTTTTGCTAAAATGGCGGGAATGGCTTCAACTTGAATAGGCGTGGGTTGTTGATAACCAAGTTCAGCTAAGGTGTTAACTAATTGGGTATTTAAGGAAAGCGCACTAAAAGACATGAAACATCACCAAAAACAATCATGCCGCAATGTTAGCAGACCGGACTGACTGCGACCAGTTTACGATCGCGCCTTTAATATCATGCTTATCGGTCACAGCCACACCACTACTTAGGTTTGGTAAACAATTCCGCTTCAGTAAAAAAGGCCTCAACATCCGCTGGTAATTGTGGGCGGCTAAAGAGATATCCCTGTGCTTGGTCGCAAAAATTTTGAGTTAAAAACTCGGCTTGCTCGGTGGTTTCTACCCCTTCCGCAACAATATCTAATTTTAAGGCATGACCAAGGGCAATCACAGCTTTAGCTATCGCGGTATTGTTGGTATCGAAGGGAATGTCTCGTACGAAAGACTGGTCGATTTTAAGCTTATGAATTGGAAGTTTTTTCAAATAATTCAGTGATGAATAACCCGTACCAAAATCATCGACCGAGAGCTCAATGCCCAAATCACCTAACAATTTTAAATCACGAATCGCGACATCCGGATTATTCATCATCACACTTTCCGTCACTTCAAGCTCAAGGCACGTTGCAGGTAAGCCTGTTTGCGTTAGGATACGTTTCACGTCCTCCACAAAGGAACCACGTTGCAACTGCTGTCCTGCGACGTTAACCGCAATGCGGCCAAACTGTTTACCGTCAGCCAACCAACGCACACCTTGCTGGCAAGCCGTTTCAAGCACCCATAAACCAATATCGTAAATTAAGCCAATTTTCTCGGCGACGGGAATAAACATCCCTGGGGAAATTTGTCCTAAAATCGGATCGTTCCAACGCAATAGCGCCTCAACTCCAACGGTTTTGCGGGTCACCAAATTTAATTTGGGTTGATACATCAAATACAGAGAATTTTGCTCAAGTGCACCATAAAGCGCACTCTGCAACTTTAAATGCTCGATCGATTCTTTGGTCAATGATTCAGTGTAAAAGGCATAATTATTTCGCCCCTCACTCTTAGCGCGATACATGGCGGCATCGGCATTGCGTAGCAGCGTATCAGCATTACTACCATCACTTGGGTAAAGGGAAATCCCCATACTGGCGGTAAGGCGTAAATGATCCCCGGTGCTTACCACAAAAGGCAGATCAAATACTTGGCGCAATTGGTTAATTGCCGCTGTAGCATCCTCATGGCCTTGAATGCCGGAAATCAGCGCCACAAACTCATCGCCACCAATACGTGACAACACATCTTGCTCCTGTAATTGGCTGCGAAGACGTTTAGCCAGTTCCACCAGCATTTCATCGCCAATACTATGACCAAAACTGTCATTAATGTGTTTAAACAAATCCACATCAATAAAGACTGTCGCTAGTTGGGCATTAAGTCGTTTCGCATGCCTGAGTTCTTGCTTAAGCTGCATCATCAGCTTCATGCGATTCGGCAAATGAGTCAGTGGGTCAAAATAAGCTAAATGAGCAAGTTGCGCTTCACTCTGTTTTTGAGCGGAGATATCAGCGAAAACTGCGACAAAATAGCGGATCTCCCCAACCTCATCGTAGATGGCGCTAATAGTGATATTTTGCGGAAAAATAGTGCCATCTTTACGTCGATTCCAAATTTCACCATTCCACTTACCAGCATCGAGTAAATGATTCCACATGGTTTCAAAAAAAGCTTTATCGTGACGGCCGGAATTAAATAAGCGTGGATTTTGCCCAAGTAACTCTTCTCGCGAGTAACCTGTAATCTCGTAAAAGGCACCATTAACATCGGTAATATTACCGTGCCTATCAGTCACGACTACACCTTCAAGGGAGTGTTTAAAGACATTGGTAGCGAGGGTAAGTTGTTCTTCCACTTCTTTATGTTTAGAGATATTACGGGTCATGCCTATCACGCCCGCCAGTTCACCCTCGGGCGTTAAGGCGGGGATTTTAAGGGTCTCTAGCCATAAGTGTTTATTTTGATTCTCACCATCTAAACATTCGGCAACAATAATTGGCGCCCCAGTATCAATAGCAAGTTTGTCACCATTAAGAAAAATATCCGCAATCGCTTTGCCAAATAACTCTTCGTCCGTCTTGCCAATAATGTCACTGCGGGGTAGCTCCCACGCATTTTCAACACTTTGGTTGCAAATGGTGTAAACACCGTCGGTATTTTTGACCCAAATATGCTCTTCAAAACTATCGATAAAGGTCTGCAAGTCAATAACATCCATCGACTTCGCATCACCGCGCAAGGCGGCCATTTGCAGTCGTTGGGCCCTGTGCAACTCACTCAAATTAAGCTGTAGGCTATTAACCGTTAGGGAAGCGAGTTGCAGTGCCTTATCATCTAACTGTAAAGGAGTATGATGATATAAACAAAATACCCCGAAATGCGCTCCAGAATTCCAGATGATAGGCAAATAAATTAAGCTTCCAAGTCCGGTATCACGCCATTTTGGCGTTGATTTTACATCAGGGATCAAGGCTTGCTTGAATGCAGCAGCATGACGTACATCCAACGGAATATTAACCTGATGATGGCTAAAGGTACTTGATTCGTTGAAGGGATAATGGGAAGCGGAGCGAGTGGATGGGGTATTAACTTTAGGTGTCGCATGTTGATAGAGGTTTAAATGAGCTTTATGATTAAAATGCCGAACCAGAGCTTCTATATCAACAAGTTGGCACCGTTCAGACTGAATTAACTGACGATATTCACCCGCTGCATTCGCAGTTAAAATCACCGCATGCGACTGAGTGATATTGGCGACTAACTGTAAGTCGTTTGCCCAATCTGTTAACTGCTTTTGTGAAATTGCAAAATCAATCATAAGCTTGCTAACTATAGCCTCTACAATTCCATGTTAAATAAGGACAACAAGCGCCCCCCCCTAAAAAACACTACACCGACAACAATACCCACCCACTGTCTTAATAAGATCTGAGCCTAGGCTGAAGTACAAAACCAGTACAATCCCACCCTCAATTGACAGATATTACCGCAGACACTCAATCATCGTCATTCACTAATACATAATTATTTGAGTTATTAGCAGATTAGTTTGTTTCAGATAACGAAATTTAAACACCATTATCGCCAATAGACTCACTCTCGATAAAGGTTAGGCTCAAAGCTACTCAAAAATGAGTACGTCAGTAAAAGCTTAGCAATAAAACATTTGAATAAAAATCAAACATCTTCATCTTCGTTTTGCAAGCAAAAATTCACGCCTACAAACAGGGCAGAATCCCAAGGTATAGCCCCCTCGCATAAGGATTGTTTAAGTAGAAATTACCGTCTTTTCATTGACAATAACATTATCCTATTGTCTACAATGGAAATAATCAGAAAGAAAAACAAGGATTTTTATGCCTACCGTGCCTACAGCCACACCCGCCATCCCGTTAACGAGCCAGCAACTTTACCGAAAGTCAGAACTTAAACAGCTTAATACTGAGTGCCAATCTACAGCCCAACTCACGCCACTCGATGATATTGTTGGCCAAGAACGTGCCCAACAGGCGGTAGAATTTGCCATGGGGATAAAAGAAAAGGGCTATAACATCTATGCGATCGGCCAAAATGGTCTCGGTAAACGAACCATGATGCTGCGCTATCTCAATCGCCACGATCCCATAAAACCCGCGTTATTTGACTGGTGCTATGTGGTCAACTTTGACGATACCCGCAGCCCTAAAGTGCTAAAACTCACCGCTGGCACGGGGCAAGAGTTTAAGAAATCCATCGAGAAACTCATGCTCAAACTGGTAAGAGCATTACCCTTAGCCTTTGATAATGAAATGTATTATGCCAGAGCTGAAAAACTTAAAAGCCAACTGATACAAAAGCAAGAAGCCGCACTCACAGAGCTCAGCGAAGAGGCCAAACAAAAAAATATTAGTCTGAGCTTAACCATGCAGGGAGATTATCAAATGATCGCCCTCAATGGTGATGAACCCCATGATGAAGCCAGCTTCAGCGCCCTCACGGAAGCCGAGCGTAGTCAATTTGAAAGTAATATCAATGGGCTAGAAGTAAAACTAAGGAGCATTATTCGCCAAAACACTGAATGGGAAGAAGAATTTAGTGATACTCAGCAGGAACATGATGAACAAGTTGCCAAGGATGTGTTGATCCACTTTTTTAAGCCATTGAAGGATAAGTACAAACATCAACCAGATGTCAGAGCATTTTTAACCGGAATGCAGGCAGATATCCTAAGTAATTTAGATATTTTCCTTGAAGAAAGTGAAGAACAACTCGCCCTTGCCTACGCTTCACTTGAAAAGAAAATGCCCCGCCGCTACCAGGTCAATGTACTTGTATGCCAAGGCGAACAGAAATTCCCCATCGTGGTCGAAGAAAGCCCAAGCTACCACAGCCTGTTTGGTTATGTTGAAAACGCCACCTTCAGAGGCACAGTGTTTACCGACTTCTCATTGATTCGGCCTGGAAGCTTACATAAAGCAAACGGTGGCGTGCTGTTAATGGACGCGATCAAAGTGCTTGAACGCCCCTATGTTTGGGATGGGTTAAAGCGAGCATTGCGTTCACGCAAGTTGGATCTGAGTTCATTAGAGCGGGAAGTCTCATTGTCAGGCACCATTTCATTAGCACCGGAACCGATCCCGTTAGATGTTAAAATTATCCTGTTCGGTGACCATGAAACCTACCAACTATTACAGCATTATGATCCTGATTTCAGTGAACTATTTAGGGTAACTGCCGACTTTGAAGATGTCATGGATAGAACCGACGACTCCGAAGCCCATTATGCCCGATTTATTTCCAGTATTGTCCACGATAACAACATGCTGCACTGCGACCGTAGCGCCATTGCACGCATCATTGAATACAGCTCACGTGAGGCACAGGATCAACAGAAGCTCTCACTGCACTCTGCCAATATTGCCAACCTATTACGGGAATCTAACTTTTGCGCAAAAGCCGTAGCAAGTGCACAAATAGAAAAGCAACATGTTGAACAGGCACTTAAAAATCAAGAGAAACGCGTCTCCCGCCTGCATGACAACATCATGGAAAGCTTCGTTAATGGCACCACACTAATTAATACTCACGATAAAGTCGTTGGTCAAATCAATGCGTTATCTGTTGTTTCTACTTCAGATCATCAATTTGGTCTGCCTAATCGCATCACCGCCACGACCGCGTATGGTAAAGGAGAAGTGCTGGACATCGAACATAGGGTCAAACTGGGTGGGCGAATACATTCTAAGGGCGTTTTAATCCTTACCGCCTATTTAGCCTCTGTGTTAGGTAAAACCGCGCAAATTCCTCTCACTACTTACCTCACCTTCGAGCAATCCTACAGCGGTGTCGATGGTGATAGTGCGTCAATGGCCGAATGCTGCGCTATTATCTCCGCCATCAGTGAGTTACCCTTAAGACAAGATATTGCCATTACTGGCTCAATGAATCAGTTTGGCGAAGCCCAACCTATCGGCGGGGTTAATGAGAAAATTGAAGGCTTTTTCGATGTGTGTCAAATCAAGGGTAGAACCTCGAGTCAAGGAGTGATTATTCCCGAGTCGAATATTGCAAACTTAATGCTACGCCAAGATATTGTGGAAGCGGTTGAGCGTGGTGAATTCCATATTTGGGCGATTAACCATGTTACTCAAGCGATGACTTTACTATTAGGTAAAGCCGCTGCGATAGTGCAAACCGATGAGAGTAAACACACTGAGCACTATGCATCGGATTGCGTGTTCGGCATTGCCCAACACAAACTTAATGCTTTGAGAGCACTCAGCAAAACGAATTCATAGTCTCGATTGAACAACAGATACAAAAAGCAAAAAGGGTTAGCTTAGCTAACCCTTTTTTTACCAGCGTTGCAATCTAAACCTTAAATCAAGGTTGCTAACATCTCGTCACTATAAGCCACCAGCTCCTCGCCTTTACGCACTTTAGCAACATAATCGGGGTTAGCAATAAAGGGGCGACCAATTGCAATTAAGTCAAATTTATCCTCAGCAATGGCCTTGCTCGCCGTCTGTGCACTATAGCTGCCCACACCCACTAGCGTTTTGCCATAGTGTGCACGAACATAACTTGATGCAGAGCCGCCTAAGTAATCAAACTCCATACTGTCATCGAAAATACCGATATGCACAAAGGCCAGATCGCGTTTTTCTAACTCAGGAAGTAAATAATCAAAAACCGCACGGTCACGGCTATCGCTTGCCATATTGAAATAGGCGCCAGGGGAAATACGTAAACCCGTTCTGTCTTTACCGATACGTGTGGCAATTGCATCGACCACTTCTAAGGCAAACCGTGACATATTGGCTGGTGTGCCACCATATTCATCGGTACGACGATTACTATCATGGTGTAAGAATTCATCAATCAAGTAACCATTAGCACCGTGGATCTCAACGCCATCAAAGCCGGCTTCAATCGCATTCTCAGCCGCTTTTGCATAATCACGCACCAGCCCCTGAATATCTTCAACCGTTGCAGCTTTTGGCGTTACATAGGTCAATTCACGCATTCTTGGCACACTGCCTTCAATTTTCTGGGCAGAAGGAGCCAGCACATCACCACCACCGAAGAAATGTGGATGAGCAACACGGCCTGTATGCCATAATTGCACAAAAATCTTACCGCCATTGGCATGCACAGCATCAGTCACTTTGCGCCAGCCTGCAATTTGCCCTTGGGTAAAAATACCGGGAGTGTTTGGATAGCCTTGGGCATCAGGGCGAATAATCGTGGCCTCGGAGATAATCAATCCGGCTTCAGCACGGCGTGCATAGTAAGCCACCATATCATCGGTAGGAACCAAGTCGGCATCAGCCATGCAGCGCGTTAATGGCGCCATCAAAATACGGTTTTTTAAGGTTATAGTGTCATTAAGCTTATAGGTGTCGAATAGATTACCTACAGAGTTCACTGCATTTTCAATCGTCATTGGTTAAACCCCATTCTTGAATGTACGTTCAAGATATTACTATTTGAATGATCATTCAAGAACATTTTTGAATGTTTGTTCAAAATTAGTTAGAATCTCCGGCAAGTATCGGTAAGAGGTAAGAATGTAATGCGAAACGCAGAGTTTGATAGGGCGCAAGTACTCAGGGGAGCAATGGCGGCCTTTATGCGTAAGGGATATACCAAGACCAGCATGCAAGATCTCACCCAAGCCACCGGATTACACCCTGGATCCATTTACTGTGCTTTTAGTAATAAACGTGGATTACTCATTGCCGCTATCGAGCAATATCAACAGGATAGAAACGAGCAATTCAAGCTTATCTTCTCCAACAACCAGCCAGTGCTTAAAAATTTAAAAACTTACTTAGATAATGTCGTCGTCGAATGTATCAGCTGCGATAGCCAGCAAGCCTGTTTACTGACAAAAGCGTTAAATGAAATCGCCGAGCAAGACGATGAGATTCAACATATTATCAGTCAGAATCTCCACCTATGGCAAAACGCACTCACCGTACAATTTGAACTTGCAGCTTCTCAAGGAATGTTACAAGGGCAGCTCAATAGCGAGCAGAGAGCACAATATTTAATGATGGGAATCTATGGCTTACGAACCTTCGCCCACACCCATCCGCAGGCGGAGATATTGCAGCAATTAGCCAATAAACTGTTTGATGATGTTTGCAGATAACAGCCGAACCTGACGCTTATTTAACCGAACACATAAAGCAAAAGGACGATAAATCAACTTATCGTCCTTTCAATATGATGTTTTGCCAGTATATTTTTTCTTAACCTATATTTGCCTGTGCAAAAACACGCTCACCGAGTGAGTTCAAAATCTTACATTCACCTTCTAATACGGCAATAATGGATTTTCCTTTGCGAAAACTTGCAGGAATCATCACACGACCTGACTCGCTAACAGGTAAACCTTGTAACACCGAATTGTGCATAATTAACCCAACGGGCGCATCATAATACAAAACTGTAACAGTCGCTTGTGTTGCTTGCATAACTTTTAACTCACATTAAGCAGAATCTACTGCTATCGATCAAAGTGGCAAGAGTCTCCATTCATCTCTTATGAAAACAAAACTCAAAACTTGTTTTACCATTTAAAATCAACAAATTAAAAACTCAAAGCGATATAACTTTGTACAAAAGATAAAGACATCATCGCGCCATGAATATCACATCATTTAAGCACTTCGGCAAATAGATGCCAATCTATTTCTATTTTGTTAATCAAATCCGCGCAATCGATCACACTTAAGTAACAAGGGCAGATGAATATTTATCTACAAAATAAAAGCGTTAATTCTATATTAAACTACTGTTACTTCGCTTTAAACCCTACTCGAAAACCGCCCCAGTGTTTACCATTAACATAAATGGGTACTGACAAGTCATGCATAATCTCCCCGGTATCTCGCTTATAGGTTTGCAGTAAAACAGGATCCGTATGTGTCCCACAACGGCTGCCCGTTGGGTCATTAAATAAGCGTTTAGTGCGATTATGCACCATATCAACCTCAACTTTGCCCGTTAATGCTTGGCTAAAGCGTTTATTATGGGTTGGGAAATAACCTTTTTTATCAACGGCTCCAGCATAAATGATCTCACTATGCTTAGCTAAAATCGGTTCTTGAATCGCGGGGAAATGTTGATCGGTGAAACGGTCAAATGCTGTGGTATATTTCTGCGGCTGAGTATTGGCAATTGGCTGATATTTGGGACTAAACAACTCTGCTTCCGTAAAACTACCATTAGCTAATCCTTGCGCAAGTTTCTCTCCGCAAGCTTTTGCCGCTTCATTAGCGACTAATAGCACTTGTTGATCAAAGGTTTGAGTATCCCAATGAGACAGTGCTTTAAATATACCCTCTGTCGTTAATGACAGGGTAAACGCCTGCTCAGAAACCGTCATGCTTTGTCTTCCTGTTGCAGTCAGCGAGTCACGGATCTGCGCTACCGAGTTGCTAATCTCATTGGTGGTATGATTGTATTGCTTAAGGGAGTCCTCCATATCTCCAAGGGCATGCGCAGAACGAGTTACAGAGGTTGAGATATCAGTAAAGTGACCATCCAACTCCCCCATCGCACCGACAACATCAGCAGTTTGCAAAACCACTCGTTCCATTAACGCTGAACTTTTGTCTGTTTCAGCACGAATTTCGAGCAGCATCTTACCGATATCTTGGGTCGCTCCAGCCGTTTTTCCGGCAAGGCTTCGAACCTCATCAGCTACCACAGCAAATCCTCGCCCTTGCTCTCCAGCTCTTGCCGCTTCAATAGCAGCATTTAATGCCAGTAAGTTTGTTTGTTCCGCAACCGAATTAATGACCTCGGTGATTTTTTGAATTTGTTCAGCTTTTGACTTTAAGGCCTGCACTTGCTGAGCGGCAGTGTTGATATCAGCATTTAATGATTCGATAGCAGATACGCCCTTTTGTGCTTGAGTTCTGCCTTGCACACTCAAGCGCTCAGCCTCTTGGGTTTGGACTAAAATGCTGCTGGCATTATCACCAAGCAAAGCAGTTGTGTTACTCAATTGCGCCGCAGCCACCGCGATAGCACTCGCATGTTCACCATTGGACTCAATCGATTTATTCAATAAATCAATAAAATGTGAGACCTCAGCTGCACCAATTGCAATCTTACTGGTTTGGACGCTGATATCATGCTCAGGAGAGCTTAACCGATTGAGCCTAAGAGCATTTTCATCAGGATTTGGCGCCTTGATACTCAAAAAACGCTTAACAATCCATAATACCCACACACAAACTATCCCGCCTAAAACCAAGGCATGTGTCAAACCGGATAAGGAGATGGCATTAAGTAAAAGGCTGCCAAACACAACTAAGACTAAACTCAGTGCAATGACGATTTTATGTTGTAATTCCATATTTGTATCTCACCAAGAAAACGCACATGCAAAGTGAGAGAAGTGAGTATTCACTTGCTATCCATTGCTATTTGATTGGCCGCAGTAAGCAGAATAGACAAATTCAAACACTGCGTAGTGAGTCTATCCTTCTGACTAAATTGAACTATTCATCCTAAAACCCATAGTCTATCTTCAGCGCTCTAACGCGCTTATGGCATTAGACATTAGTATAGATTTCGCCAAATTACCCAATAAATCCTTCCTAAAATCCTCTGGCCATTTTTAGCTGACAAAATGTGGTGCTTATCGCTTTATTGACAAGAATTCCAACTCGAGTGACTGCACATACGGCAAGAAAACTGCTACTATCGGCGCAATTTTTTTGAGCTAACGAGATCAAGATGGGCAGAGCATATCAAAACCGTAAAGAATCCATGGCGAAAACAGCTGGCCAGAAAACCCGCCTTTACTCACGCTACGGTAAAGAAATTTACGTAGTCGCCAAACAAGGTGGTGTCGAGCCGGACGGCAACTTATCACTCCGTCGTTTAATCGAACGCGCGAAGAAAGATCAAGTACCAGCACACGTTATTGAACGTGCTATTGATAAAGCCAAAGGTGGTGGCGGTGAAGATTATGATACTGCCCGTTATGAAGGTTTCGGCCCAGGTAACTGTATGGTCATCGTTGACTGCTTAACCGATAACGTAAAACGTACTTTTACTGAAGTACGTCAAGCCTTCGTAAAAAACGATGCCAAACTTGGTACACCCGGTACAGTAGGCCATATGTTTGACCAGTCTGCCGTATTCGTTTTTCCTGGTGAAGATGAAGATGCCATTCTTGAAATTCTGATGATGGCTGATGTCGATGTGAATGACGTTGAAGTGGAAGATGGCATGATCAGTGTTATCGCACCACACACCGAGTTTTTCAAAGTTAAAACGGCACTGACAGATGCAATGCCTAACATCAACTTTGAAGTCGAGAACATCACTTTTGTGCCTCAAACCATGACCCCAGTGTCCGGTGAAGATGTGGCAGTATTCGATAAATTTATCGCCGCTTTAGAAGATTGTGACGACGTGCAAAACGTTTATCACAATGCAGAAATTCAAGATTAATTAAAATCTTACTTAACAAAAACGCAGCCAATGAGCTGCGTTTTTATTTGCGATCATGCATGAAATTCAATCGCAGCACACTTGGCCAAACGCGCGAGATCTCGTAGCGCGCTTCATGGAGGGACTCATCATCGCGATGAGCCATAATCATTAGGGAAAATAGTTGCCACTGCCGAAAGCGGCGCCATATCCATACAATACCCACCGACCACTAACACCTGCGAGCAACAAAGCGTTACCGCATCCGGCAATTGGTATCGCAATGCCAAGGTTACATTCCTACTTTCACTAACTCATTACCTCATAGGCTAACGACACCGCCACTCCCGCTTAATAAAAACAACGTAGCTTGGTTTTATCAAAAACGCTGCTCACATGGAGCCATTTCACTAAGAAATTGATTTAAAATAAATATATGACATCACTATATAGCTGGCGTTATTAGGCGTGGTTAATAAACCACATATCAGATAAAACTTTACAAACTGAATTAAATAAATAATTCAAATAACTTAGCGGATTAAGACTTTGCCTGCGTGATAGACATAGTCTCTTATGGAATACTTGCCTTAGAATGGATGATAAATTGTGATTGAAGGAAGCAAATAGGTGCAAGGAAATCGATTAACCAAAGCAGAAACGATGCTAATTGGTGCGGGTACCCTCACTTGGGCACTTGTCGCTTGGCTGGGATTTAATCAAGATATTCAAGCCAAGCTACCCACGCTCAACAAAAGTTGCCATATAGCACTTTATGCATTGTTTATATTATTGTTTTTATTGCTGACAATCTTCGAACATTCTCGTAAAAGTCTCAAGATAAATAGGTTTTTAACCATAGTACTTGTTTGCTGTACCCTCGGCTTAATGCTGTTAAGTGAACATTCCTTGTTACCCATCTTGCTCGTACTGTGGGCGTCACTGTTACCCGAGTTCTTTAGCCGCAATGCTGCGATAGGACAAATCCTGTTAGCCAATCTTAGCTATTACTTCATTCTGCACTCACACACCTCAAACAGTATTATCTTTAATGTTCTTATTTATATGGGATTCCAGCTATTTGCATACAGCAGTAGTCAAGCGAGATTGTCCGAGCGCGAGTCTCGCCGGATACAGGAACATCTTAATCAACAACTTATCGCCACGAGAGCCTTGCTGAGTCAAACCAGCGAGCAGCAAGAAAGGTTGAGGATCTCACGGGATTTGCACGATATTCTCGGCCACCAACTCACTGCGTTATCATTGCAACTTGAGCTATTAAGTCATCAAGCACCTACGGATCTCAAATCCACAGTCAATCAGAGTAAATCACTTGCCAAGGAATTATTAGAGAGTATCCGCGCCGTGGTTCGTGCGCAGCGGGTTAATATTGGCCTCGACTTAAAGCCTCCGCTTGATGCAATAGCAAGCCGTTTACCTAATGTTAGCTTGCGGTATAAATCATTAGTGCCGCTACAGTCGACTGAACTGGCTCAAGCCTTATTACTGGTATTGCAGGAAGGGATCAGTAATGGGGTGCGCCATGGCAAGGCCAATCAGTTCACGCTGTCGATGCAACAGCAACAAACCGAACTTATCATTCAACTTAACGATAATGGTCAAGGTATCAACCAAACCGCTTCAACAGGTATCGGGCTCAATAGCATGCAGGAAAGGTTATCAGCCTTTAATGGAAAGGTGTGTTTGCAGCCCAATGAAGATGCTCAAGGTTGTAGCCTTATTATCCGGCTGCCACAAAATACAACAATGTAAAAGACATCCCAACAAAACGGGTTACAAGGAATAAGTCGCTACTTATGGAAAAACTTCAATCGGCAATCACAACTGATAACCCATCTGCACCTCACTCTATCAAGGTGGGATTAGTGGAAGACCAACAGTTAGTTCGTCAGGGGATCGCGAGCCTGATTGCCATTTCTCAGCATATCAAGGTGACTTGGCAGGCCGAGAATGGTCAAGAAGCACTTAGGCTGCTGGAAACTGAAGCCGTAGATTTACTATTAAGCGATATTCGCATGCCAGTGCTCGATGGTATTAGTTTGCTAAAACAGCTTCGCGCCGCACAAAATCCCTTACCAGTAATAATGTTAACCACCTTTGATGACAGCGAATTGTTTTTAAATAGCTTACATGCCGGCGCAAATGGCTTCTTATTAAAGGATGTGTCTCTGGATAAGTTACTGCATGCCATTGAAACGGTTGCCAAAGGTGAGTATCTAATAGAACCTTCAGTACTTGAACAGATGCAGCACCTATCTCATGCATCTCTATCTCCTGCACCTCTCAACATTGCAACTCAAGCGTTGTTATCAGCTCGCGAGCAAGAGATTTTACGCTATATGGCGGGAGGGTTTTCCAATAAAGAAATCGCCGATGCAGTATTTTTGGCCGAAGGAACCGTGAAAAACCACGTTTCAACCATTTTGGCTAAACTCAATTGCCGAGACCGTACTCAAGCAGTACTAAAAGGCTTACAAATCGGCTTAATTTAGAACGGGCCCACCAACGAAAAAGGGCCTTAAAGGCCCTTTTCAATGCAATCACTGCCGCGAAAAACTAGCGTAAATCCATCTCTTGGATAATTTCATGGGCAATAGGTGGCGTTGTGCAGGTCGGCTTTTCATGTAAATCGGCCTTTAACTGACCTTTACGGTGTTTTAGTGCAGCATCCAATTTTTTAGCTGCTGCAGCAATCGCGGGGTACATGATTTCATCCGTACCTGAGGCGGAGATGCGACTGCCTTCGTAATTTGTTCGAATTTCAACCTGAAACTCGCCATGCTCCTTAGCAATAATGATATCGAGCCCAATGAGAGTGGGGAAATGAGTGGCGATTTTTGAAAACTTTTCGTTAACGTGTTCTTTGACAGAATCAGTAACATCGACATGGTGACCAGAAAGATTAATTTTCATAGGTTGTCCCTTTTAGTGTCTTTACTTTTTTTTCGCTTCACTATTAGAGCTTGGGGCATGGCAAATAAAACACAAGCCCCCTAGACAAATATTTCGAATGAAACAGGTATTAGCAGCAGCTAAATGTGAGGCTCATCAAAGAAATAGCACAATACGGGAACGTTAAAATAAATTAACTGGTTGATTTATAACCGACAAAAAAAATAAATTAACTGGTTGATTTATAACCGACAAAAAAAATAAATCAACCAGTTGAATGCCAAGTGCTAATACTTACGCTGCACGCTTTGTTGCCAGAATTGCTGCGATAGGTGATGAGTTTTTGTCGATAAGCGCGAAACCTGCTCGCCCCTTGCCGCCGCATCTTGAGTCTGCTCTAAACTCTGCTGTGCCAAATCGCTGATCACATGGATAGCACGACTAATTTCCGCCGCTACAGATGTCTGTTGAGTCATTGCTGCGGCATTGTCATCACTTAAAGAGTTGATCCGAGCGATAGAGGATAACAACTCACCAAAAGCCACACTGGCATCCTGTGCTAAAGAGACTGAGCGCTTAACCTGCTCCTGTCCGGCCGTCATCGTCGATGTCGCTTTTTGCGTGCTGTCTTTAAAGCGACTCACAATTTGCTCAATTTGTGAAGTTGACTGACTGGTTCGGCTAGACAATTGCCGCACCTCATCGGCAACGACAGCAAATCCCCGGCCAGTCTCCCCAGCCCGTGCCGCTTCAATTGCCGCATTAAGCGCCAGTAGATTAGTTTGGTCGGCAATAGAGCGAATAACTTCTAACACTTGATAAATCGCTTGGCTATCCTGCTCTATGGTTTGGACGACATCTGAAAAATGGCTCACCTGTACACTCAGTTGATGGATAGCTTCGATAACAGTTTCAAGCCGTGAATGGCCGCGCTGTGCAGCCTCATGGCTGGAGACCATTTCAGATGCCGTGCGATGGATATTATCTGTTACCTCAGCAAAACTGGCACTCATTTGTTCCATAGCCGTTGCCGCCTGAGTGGTTTGCACGCTCTGACTATCGGCATGCTCCCAGGTATTAGTGATGGTTTGTTTGAGATTGACGCTCTGCTCTTGTATTTCACTTGCAGAATCCGCCATCCGGCCAACAACCCCACCGATTTCAGTAATTAAAAACCGCAGAGCCAGATCAATTTTCCCGATTTCATCCTGTCTACCGGTATAAATCCCCATCGCGACGGGATCATCAATAATATGAGTAGCAACGCTAACTAATGCTTGTAATGGTTGCATAAGCTTGTACCACAATACCCAAGCAACTAAAGCCCCCACAAGTGCGGCTAATAAAGGGGAGTAACATGCCAAAAACGCCGTCGCCGCAATAGCTAAAAACATGGAGGATAGAATTTTCCCCCGAAATCCTAATCTATCTTTTTTTAATGCTTTAGGTTGTTTACCTTGATTAATGCCTTGATAAACATCTTCAGCTGCTCTGATTTGCTCAGGTGTCGCCTGGCGACGTACTGATTGATATTCATGAATTTTGCCATCTTCATATACAGGTGCAACATAGGCATTGACCCAATAGTAACCGCCAGTTTTGGTCTTGTTTTTGACTATGCCCATCCAAGGTTTGCCGCTTTTAATTCTATCCCAAAGCATTTTAAACGCAGCGGCAGGCATATCCTCGTGACGAACGATATTGTGAGGACTCCCTTGCAACTCAGTAACGCTATATTCACTTATCTGCGAAAAGGTTTGATTAACGTACTTAATATTTCCTTTCAAATCGGTCGTAGAGAGTAGGATTGCGTTTTCAGATAGGTGTTTTTCACCTTTTTTTGAATGTGTTTGCATAGGGATATCAAAATGACTCCAAGTGAAAGTTGCAGGGGATTTTGCCAAAATGACAGAACACCTACTTTGATTAAGTTCACACTGAAAGCAGAAAATTTAACCAAATGCTAAACAAGTAAGATCAATCTCATCAATAAAACCAAACATTTGTGACATATTGCACAGGGTTACGCATAACGCGAGCTAGCACTCAAAATGCGTTAAGGATATTTTGTGCACCGCCTCAATAAATGCAAATGATATTGTTTATCATTTAAATCAACTGCGTTATAATCATCAAAACAATAGCCTGATAGCTCATTAGAATGCCCGCTGTATTCAGCTATGGCTGAATTGGCATTTGGATTAACCGTTTAATATTGACTGAAATAAGTAGCACTTATGTCACATATCCCAACATCAAATTCCTCCCTCTCAGCGATAGCTGTACGTCCTGTATCGGGTTATTTTCAAGCCGCCATTCGGTGGCTAAAACAAGAGCAAACTCAATTTGGTTTGCAGGTATTTGTTCGCGCGAGTGCTGCGTTATTGGCTGGCTATATTGCAGCGGCAACGCTGGCCTGTTTACTGACTCAAATACTGCCAATGTCTCGATTTGAGAGCACATTAACGGCCAATATGCTGGCATTCTTGTTTTATGCTATCGCCATTATTTATGCCTTTTGCGTACGTAAAACCTGGCATGCGTGGCGGGATCTGATGTTATTTAGCCTCCTGTGTTTTACTCTGCTTAAGGTGTGTGGACAGTAAGATGAAAGAAACCTTTTTTAGAACCTTATCTTGGCTACACACTTGGGCGGGTTTACTCGTTTGCTGGGTATTATTGCTGATCTTTTTTGCAGGCAGCCTGAGTTATTTCCGCCATGAAATCAGCCTATGGGCTGAGCCAGAACTTCACCGCGGTACATTTCAAGACTATCAAGCAAATCAATTGATAAGCCAGCTTGATAAGGGCCAACACTATATCGAGAGTCATTCGCCAGCGGAAACACAACGCTGGTTAATAAACTTTCCGACCCAGCGTAGCCCTATGCTTAGCTTTGCTTGGCAACTGCCGCCTGAAAAAGGGCAACGTCGTGGCAAAATCGAGCAACATACGGCACTTGCTGATGGGAGTGGCGTCATCACTGACGTCCGCGATAGTCGTGGGGGTGACTTCTTCTATCGTTTACATTTCGACCTGCACTATATGCCCGCCATTACAGCGCGCTACATTGTGGGCGTCTGCACCATGTTTATGCTGATTGCCCTTATCAGCGGTATCGTTATCCATAAGCGTATCTTTAAGGATTTATTTAGTTTTCGTCAAAACAAGGGCGCACGCTCTTGGCTCGATGCCCATAATGTCAGTTCTGTTATTGCGCTGCCTTATCATCTAATGATCACCTATACCGGCCTTATTACCTTGATGCTGATCTATATCCCATGGACGGTAAGCACAGCTTATCCTGAGGATAATCAAGCCTTTTTAAAAGAACTCAATCCGGCAAGACAAACGGAGAAGGCCTCAGGCATTTATGCCGAGCAAGTACGTTTAAGCCAACTGTTACCCCAAGTTAAGGCTGAATGGGGCAATGCGCCAATCAAGCAGGTGATTGTTTCCTATCCTCAAGATAAAAATAGCCAAGTGACCTTCTATCAAAATACTGGCAAAGATGTCACCGATGAATCAACACTCCTCGTGTTTAACGGCGTGACAGGTGAACTCAAATACGCCAGTCCACACGAAGTATCAGGAACGGTGGCAACCTACGACACTATGATGTCACTGCACACCGCGCGTTTTGCTGCGCCGTTGCTGCGTATTTTGTTCTTCTTTTGCGGCTTACTCGGCTGCGCCATGGTAGCGACTGGCACCTTAATGTGGGCAATTCGTTTGCGCCAGAAACAGCAAAAGGCAATCGATAAAGGCGAGAAACCGAGCAGTGGCCTGCGCTTAGTTGAGGGATTAAACTTCATGTTTATCTTAGGCTTGCCCTTGGGTGCAGCTGCGTTTTTCTATGCCAATCGCATATTACCCGCCGATTTTGCAACGCGTTCTGCTTGGGAAGTACATAGCTTCTTTATTGCTTTAGGTGCTATGGGCGTGTGGGCATTTTTCGGGCGCAACAGACGCGATTGGCAAATAGCTCTGGTGCTGATTGGCACACTCTATTGTGCGCTGCCCATACTCAATGCACTCACATCGCCAAGCCACTTTATTGATAATATCCAGTCTCAACAGTGGGCTTTGGTTGGTTTTGATGTGTTAGCGGTTTTAATCGGTGTAGTAATGCTATTTGCCAGCACCAAACTCTCAGTGGTGGCAAAAACACTGCAAAAACCGAATCGAAAAAATACTATTTCAGATAAAAAACCTATGCGAAAACCCGTTGAGACCACTTATGCAACCGAACTTACCTCATCGCCCTTGGAGGAAGCAAAGTCATGATGCCAGAATTTATCCCTATGCTCGGCATTCTCGGGCTTAGTTATCTCTCCCTTGCGCTGTTTGCGTTAGCTAAGTTTGGCCACTTTAAAGATGTGTTTAAACGCCCACCGTCACAATGGCAGAGCCGCCTGTTAACCCTGTTTGCTTGGCTGTTATTAATCATTAGCTTAAGCACCTGCGCCCACGGACAAGGCTGGACCTATGGCAGTATTCTGTTTATGGGGATCATCTCACTAGCCGCCATGTTAGTGATTTTGACCCTAAGCTATAGCCCACGCCACCTTCCCATAGGGATAGTTACTGGCAGTGTATTGACTGGCAGCTTACTGTTAAGTGGTGGGATCTAAACCGTTTCACAGATGGCGCACTAAACTGTGCGCCCCATGCTGGAGAAGTCTTTTTAGCTAAGCTATAGTGCCCTGATGTCCTGCAATAAGGAGAAAAACATGGGCTTTAACTTAACAGTGAATTGGCAAACCTCGCCAGCAGAAGAAGGCGAATTTTGCCGTGATCACAGTATTACCTTTGGCAGCGGTCAAACGATTCAGGCATCCTCAGCCCCTGAATACAAGGGCAATGCACATTTTGTCAATCCAGAGGAAAGCCTACTCGCGGCGCTGTCTTCCTGCCATATGCTGACCTTCCTCGCCATTGCGCACCTCAAACGCCTCCCCGTCGTGTCCTATGTCGATGAAGCATCTGCGGAACTAGGAAAAAATGAAGCTGGTAAACTTGCCGTCACTAAAATGATCTTAAATCCTAAGGTCGTTTTTGCTGAAGGTGTGGAAGTCACTCAGGAAACACTTGAGAAAATTCACGAAAAAGCCCATGTAAACTGCTTTATCGCTAATAGCTTAGCAACGGATATTCAAATAAAGTTTTGATGGTTATAGGCAAGTTCATGCAGATAGACCTGCCGCAAAAATAACGATAAACCGTTAACCAGCACCAAATCTATAGGCAAAAAAATGGGCGTGGTCTTGGGAACTACAAGACCACGCCCTAACATTGAACAGACTCAGCTTAGCTGAATTAGCTTAAATTTCGGTTAAAAATTTACGTTAAGCCAACTACTTAGCCTTTATATCTTCCGCCATACCTTTCGCTGGCATAGGTTGCGCCTTCAATGCGGGAATAGGCTGCTTAATCAATTCATCCTTAAGATAGCTAATGGCGGTTTCGAGCTGTGCATCGTGGCCGTTAAAGGTCGCAAAGGGTAAGTTATCCACCTCGATATCCGGTGTTACACCATGACCTTCGAGTACCCAGCGACCATCCATCGCATATTGCGGATATTCGGCGACCCGCGCCATCCCTTTATCTGTGAGTGAGTTACGACCCGATAACCACACGCCAGCGCCCGCCGTTTGCTTACCGATGAGCGGAGCAATCCCCAGCGCCTTGATCCCCGCCGAGAAGGTTTCACCATCTGAGTAAGTCAGCTCGTCGGTTAACACCACTAAATGCCCACGGAAAGTTTGCTGCATATTGGTATTAGGCGTGCCATGGGTTGGCTGCCAAAATGCCCAAGCGCGGCGTAACAGTTTTTCGATAATCCAACTATCAATATTGCCACCACGGTTACGGCGAACGTCGATAATCAGACCGTCTTTGTCATAATTGGTGTAAAACTCACGGGCGAAGCTCTCAATATCGCCGCCGCCCATGGCATATAAGTGCAGATAACCCATCTTGCCCTGGCTCGCCTTGGTCACGACCTCCGCATTATGGTTGACCCAATCTAAATAACGTAATTGGCCATCGACCAGAGTGCTCACAGGCATCACTACGGTTTTATGGCTTTGGCTACCACGTTTAAGCTCCAGTAACACTTGCTTATCCTGTTGATTACGCAATAAGCGGGTCACATCAGCCACATTCCCCACCGGCGTGCCATTGATGGCGAGTAGCACATCGCCTTCTTTCGCATCGACTTCGATACGGCTCAAAGGTGATGCTTGGCTCGGCAGTTCAGGATCATTTCGATAAATGTGGGCAATTTTCACCCCATCGCTAGTTTGCTGTAATCGAGCGCCTAAACTCGCGCCCTTCGCCGCGTCAGGGTCCTTCGGCAAATCACCACCACGCACCTGCGAGTGCAACGAATCTAACTCGCCCATCATCTGCATAAAGATATCGTTTAGCTCATTACGATCCGTTAAACGTGCGAGTAATGGTTGGTACTTAGCCTTGGTTGCCTGCCAATCGAGACCGCGCATTTTTTTATCGAAGAAGGAATCTCTATGCATTAACCACGCATCTTCAAACATTTGTTGCCATTCTAAGCTTGGCGAAATCGCTAATTGCCATTGGTCAGTCTGTACCTTGGCATTGTCGGTATCGCCGAGTTTCTCGCCCACATCAACAATCATCAGCGACTTTTCATCACTTTGTTTACGCAGCAACAACTTTTGACCATCAGCAGAGACACTGTAGTTAGCCACATCTTCAGCAAACACTTCGACTTTAGGGCGCTGTTCAGTGAACTTAACTGTCATGAGATTAGGTTGGCTTTCGTCACCAATCGCTTGGTCGAGTACATACAAACGACCATCAATGGCGGATAGCTGGCTGTAATTACCCGAATCAACAGGTACTTGCCATAAACGCTCGCTAATTCCCGCCCAATCAATTTTTACAGGCGTTGGTTTATCTTTTGAGTCAGCGTTTTCTGCCGCCTTTGCCACTAATTCCGTTGGTTTACTGAAGGGGAACTTGGCATTCTTTACTAAGGCAATCGCAAAAATCTGGCTGCGTTTATCAAACACTGGCCCCATATTGCGGTCGCCCCACGGTGAGCTTGGTGTTGCAGTAAACTGGCGATTGGAGAGGAAATATAACCACTGGCCATCACTACTAAAAGTCGGTGAATAGGATTCATACTTGTCACTGGTGAGTGCTTGGGCCTTATTCTCATCCACCGAATAGAGTACGATTTGTGGTCTTTGCTTGCCGATTTCAGCTTTGGTTAGCGCAATAAAACGACTGTCAGCCGACCAGCGAATATCAGCGTATGGACCGAGTCCCTCACCGTTGCTGATGATTTTTTGGTTTGTATTTTTCTTTAAATCCAATAGCCACACATTACCGTCGTTATCGTCATGGGCAAGATAACGACCATCGCTTGACTGACTCAGCGACATTCTAAAAGTATGACCATCTTTAGTAAGCTGTTTAGCACCACTGCTACCATCGGCAGGAAATTGCCAAATTTCCTGTTGGCCGCTCATATCGCTGATGGCGTAAACCGACTTGCCGTCCTGACTCAGAATGGCATTGCGTACACGATAAGTGCCAGGAAGCGCGACTTGCACTAACCGCGAGCCATCAGTCCCAGCAATCGCCACATGACTGCGGGCGGTAATCACCACTTTATCGCCAGCAAGGGCAAGATTAGCGGAGGTAGCATAATCCATCGGATCTTTTACCCAATGTTCGCGACGTTGGGCAAAATCGGAGGTTAATTCAATATCTAATAATGAGTCTTTAGCGGAGGCGATATCAAAAACATGAATATCTGCGCCCTGCTGGAACACCACTTTACCTTGATCCATGCGGGCAGCGCGCATTTGCCAATCTTTATACTGAGTCAACTGTTTAGCATCACTGCCATCAAGCGCCATTGACCAGAGATTGTCGTTACCATCGCTATCGCTAATAAAATAGAGTCTGTCTTGCCATAGCATAGGTTGGCGGACCGAGCCTTGGTGCTGCTTGCTAAGTAATTGTGCCTCGTCTTTACCACCCAGTTTAAAGCGCCATAATTCGCCCTTAGCGCCGCCGCGATATACCTTTGCATTATCGCCCGTCACCTGCAGGCCGAAACGGGTAAAATAGACATACTGATTATTGGCATCGATCACCCCTTCCACCGCATCGGCTAAGGGCAGATCGGTTGTGGTTAAGCTCTCGGGATTGACAAGACGCAGCATCCAATTATTCGCGGGGCCAAAGCCAGTGTCGGTGGAATAAAGCACCTCTCCTTTACTGGTCCACCCTTGCACTCGCACTCGGCTATTTTCAAAACTCACTCGTTTTGCAACACCGCCCGTCACAGGAATAACATAGACCTCACTCGCACCTTCGTAATTGGCCACATAGGCCACCCATTTACCATCGGCAGACATTGCCGCGCCCAGTTCTTCAGCTGGCAAGGTAGTCAAGCGCATCGCCGCCTTTTGGCCTAGGGTTTGCGTCCACAGGTCCCCTTCAGCGGTAAACACTAAGGTCTGGTCATGCAACGCTGGCGCGCGGTAATAACCTTGATTGCTAGTCGATTGTGCTGCAAATACCTGCGCTGCAGACAAAGTGCCAAGGGCGAGCATGCAGCAGGCAACGGAGTGACGAAGTTTCATGTGTAATCTCTATCCTATTGTTATTGTTACCAATGGACTTTCAAGTGGGCAAAATTCACCAATAATGACCCAAAGTCTAACCCAGTAACCCAACAAGCTAGCAGAAATTGATAGAGAGAGCAGTAACTTAAAATAAGAGATGTTTTAGCAAATGTGTCATAGACTTACCATTTTGCATACTCATTAGAATAGCGCTTATCTTGCTATATCAAACGTTAATAACCCAGCATACAAGCGATAAAATGGACCATGTTGATTGCTGATTTTCGATTGCTGTGCCAGCGAAATTTGCTGCCACTTATAGACAATTCGCGCAATTTCACCATTGATTGTTAACGCCTTAATGGCACGATTAAATTGCGCTAACTGTAGGGGAGACATACTCTGCTTACTAAGCATTAAGTGTATCGGATTATGGTCCAATATCGGTTTAAGTGCTGATAACCTGATCCCTTGGTGTTGACTTGCAATATAGGGCATCGCTATAGCATCCCCAATCATCAGATCCGCTCTGTCATAAGTGAGCATTTGCACTGATTTGTCGACATCAGGACTCAGTATCAATAAGTTTTCCAGTGCTAAACGTTCTCGTGTGTTCTCATAATCCGCACCATACCAACCACTGATTGGCACTAAGAGCCGCAACTTTTGAGTAAAAATATCCTGCCATCGTTCTAACTTAACATTGTCTTTGTTTTCATCTAATACGAATAAGCGCACTTCTTCATCACGGTAGGGATCTGAAAAAAATGAATATTCTTCACGCTCGACGGTTTTTGTAGCACCCATCATTATATCTAGTGAGCCACTTTTCAGCATTTGATGTGAACGCTTCGCAGGGACATTGATAAAGTTAATCTCACATCCCAAAAACTCAGCAAACGCACGCAGTAATTCAACATCCAGTCCTTGAGCATCCCCCTGCATATCTTGCCAGGCATAGGGAGGCCAATCGTTATAACCGACTTTAATGGGATTCGAACAAGCGGAAGCATTCGCTTCGGATGGAACACTCCAAGCGGGGAAAATAAAAATATATAACAGCAAGATATGGCTAAACTGAAAAATGCACTTTGGCATTATCGTTGCCCCGTCGCGAGTTATTCTTCGATGATTTTACGGCTTAATACTCAGTTTTTACGGCTTAATGCTATGTAAGCTACTACGGCTTATTTATGACTCGATCTAAGCTTAGTCGGCATCCCAACTTGATGCCATCAAGTTGCTCAGTACAGTCCATTGGTCGAACTAGCGTGAACAATAATAAAAACATCTATACAAAAGGAGTCAAACGACTCCCTTTGTATTTCATCTAGTTAGTGTTTATCGTCGTTTAAAAGATTAGGGCGAGTTGACGTTTCAGGGTTATTTTTGCAGCAATTTGGCTGATGTTTATGCAAGGCAAAGTCAGTGCTGTGTAGCATTCTACATAAACGGACGATAACGCAGCAGAAACTTCAGCCAAGTGCTCCCCAAAGGGTTCGTCTGGCAAGCACTTGCTCTTTGTCACTTGTCACTTGTCACTTGTCACTTGTCACTTGTCATTTGTCATTTGTCATTTGTCATTTGAGTAGAATAACTACACTTCATTCCTCGCTTCGCGAGCATGAGCTTGCCAGAACGAACAAAATTTAATCACGAAACGTCAACACACCCTAGTTTAATACCGCAAATAAATGGTTTTTTAGCTGGGCAAAATCAGCTGCTAATTCAGCCGATAATATTGTTTTGTGCTCTACCACTTTTAATTCAGGCGGAAGGGGTAAGTTAAGGGCAAGCTCCCTGTCGACCACATCCTTAAACTTAGCGGGATGGGCCGTACCTAAAAATATCCCTACTTCATCAGGCACTAAGTTAATGGTTAACGCTTTAGCCGCAATCGCTGCATGCGGCTCAGATACATAACCTTTAGCATAAAGATCTGCTAACGCCTCCGAGGTTTGCACCTCTGACAGGCGAATCCCCACTAAGTCTGCCAATGGCCAACCGAGTTTCTCGCAAATAGCTTCAACGCGCGGCCAGTTGCTTGGCTCACTCACATCCATCGCATTGGACATAGTGGCTTGAGTGGGATTAGGCTGCCAATCGCCACTCTCTAAATAGCGTGGCACTGTGTCATTCGCATTAGTAGCAGCAATAAAACGTTTAACGGGTAACCCCATGGCTTTAGCAAACAAACCCGCGGTGAGATTACCAAAATTACCACTGGGCACGGCAATCACAGGAGCGGCCTCATGACGCTGTTTTGACTGAGCAACCGCTTCGAAGTAATAACAAATCTGTGCCAGTAAGCGACTGATGTTGATAGAGTTAGCTGAGTTTAAATGCAAACCATCACGCACATCGCTATCTTCAAATGCCTGTTTGACTAAGTGCTGGCAGGCATCGAAATCTGACTCAACCGCGACTGTGTGGATGTTCTTGCCTAAAGTAGTGAACATTTTTTCCTGTAGCTCACTGATTTTGCCCTTAGGATAAAGCACCACAACATTGACTTTATCTAGACCATAAAAAGCATCGGCCACTGCCGCCCCAGTGTCACCCGAGGTCGCGGTTAGAATGGTTAAGCGCGAGTCATGGGCAAAGGCATTGATGCATTGCGCCATAAAGCGCGCACCAAAATCCTTGAATGCTAAAGTTGGCCCATGGAAAAGCTCAAGGCACGAGCGCTGGTCATCGACCGCCACCAAGGGCAAATCGAAATTAAAGGCACGCTCGACCAGTTTATCTACCGCGTCTTGTCCAAGCTCTGAGGCAAGCCAAGCGCCGAGCACTTTTTTACTGCGCTCGACAAAAGGCATCGCCAGCAGCGCCTCGATGTCGTGCAACACTGGGATTTGAGTAGGAAAAAACAGCCCTCTGTCTTTACCAAGTCCTAATTGCACCGCTTCCTTAAAGCTCACTTTCTGCGAAGGGTGTTTTAAATTATATAGTTCCATGCTCACTCGACCTTATCAGTGCCAAGCTTTTAAGGCTTGGGCTTAATGCTTTTAAAAGTAAGAAAATTAATCGACTCGACGCGTACCTTGCTCATCGAGACGGCACACATGGGCAAAGCCCCCCGCTTCGGTCAGATAATGAGCCTCCAACCACGCCTTGGCGGCGTTAGCGGTCGCAAGAACGTCTGTCACCGAAAACAGCGTTGGCCCGCTGCCCGAGATGCCAGTAGTTAACATGCCTAATTCGGCGAGCGCCGCCCTAGCATTGTCATAACCCGGTATCGCCGCCGCGCGGTAAGGTTCGGCCAGCACATCCTTCAAGACTTGAATCGCAAGCTTGGCGTTTTGCTGATAAGAGGCGTGTACAAAGGCACTCAAATAACGCCCAAAATCGATGGCCACGGACTTATCGTATTGTTCTGGCATGAGTTTACGCATCATGGCCGTTGAGAGTGAAATTCCAGGATACGCCACCACCCAATACCATTGTTTAAAACTGGGAATCGGCTCACAGATAGCGCCGGGCACATTGAGCATCAGCTGCATGCCGCCCAGATAACAGGGCGCGACGTTGTCGTAATGCACGCTACCGCTGATCTTGCCCTCAAACTCGCCCATGAGTTCGAGTAGCGCTTGCTTATCGTATGGACGCTCAAAATGCTCGTTAAGCGCGTAAAGCGCTGCAACCACAGAACTGGCGCTCGAACCTAAGCCACTGCCGACGGGCAAGTTTTTTTCTAGGGTTAATGCCACGCCTTGGTTTTCTTTCCCAAGGGCTTTTAAGAAAAACACCGCGCATTGATGGACGATATTCTCCTCGGGATTGCTGGGTAACTTATGCGCCCACGCTCCCACTTGAGTGAGGCTCACCCCAGCATCCGCTGCCGCAATCGTGACTCTATCGCCCAGTAAACTGCCATCGATGGGCGCAAGTGCTGCGCCCAATAAATCAAAACCCACACCCACATTACCCATAGAGGCGGGAGCGTAAACGGTCAAACTCATACACTCACCTCACGAGTCCAATTTAAGGTTCTTAATACATCGGCAAAGGCACCTGCCGCAGTCACTTCTGTGCCCGCACCATATCCACGCAACACAAAGGGAATCGGCTGATAATAACGGCTGTAGAATGCCAAGGCATTTTCACCGCCTTTTACGCTATAGAGCGGATCGGTTGCATCGACTTCGGTGATACGCACATAGCACGCGCCTTCTTCAATCTGCCCGACATAACGCAGCACTTTACCCTGCGCTTTCGCCTCCGCCACTCGCGCCGCAATCGCAGCATCGGCCTCGGGTAAACGCGCCATAAAACTTTCCACATCGCCTGAATCATCAAAACCTGCGGGCAAGACTGAGTCGACAACGATATCACTTAGCTCAAGTTTCAAACCCACTTCACGGGCCAAAATCAGCACTTTACGCGCCACATCCATACCACTTAAATCATCACGGGGATCGGGCTCGGTAAAGCATTTTTCCCGCGCCAGTTTAGTCGCCTCAGAAAGTGACATACCCTCATCGAGTTTACCGAAGATAAAGGATAAGGAGCCTGACAAAATGCCATTAAACTTGTGCAATTTATCACCGGCGAATAACAGTTTTTTCAAGTTATCGATAACGGGTAATCCTGCGCCCACGTTGGTCTCATACAGAAACTGCCGACGTTGCTTTAATGCTGTTTGACGCAAAGCTTGGTAATAGGCATAATCGCGAGTGTTAGCCTTTTTATTCGGCGTCACCACGTGCATGCCCGCGTTCATCACCTCTAAATACTGGTTCGATACTTGATCGCTTGAAGTACAATCCACCAGCACAGGGTTTAATAACTGTTGCTCTTTCACCCACGCCAATAGCGCAGGTATATCGCTTGGCTGCTGGCTATCGGCAAGCAGGTTTTGCCAATTGTTTAAATCAATACCCGCACTATCGAGTAACATTTTGCTTGAATTGACAATACCGCAGACACGGATGCTAATGTGCTGCTCTTTTAGCACGCTCGCCTGTTGTTTGATCTGCTCCAGTAAGCCTGCGCCAACGTTACCGCAACCCACTAAAAACACATCTAAATACTGCTGCACATCGAAAAAGCCTTGATGACAGGCGGCTACAGCATGTTTGGTCTTACGTTGTTCGATCACCGTTGAAATAGAGCGCTCGGAGGAGCCTTGGGCAATCGCGATGATATTCACACTCGCCTGCGCTAAGGCTTGGAAGAACCGCGCCGCCACACCCTTATGGGTACGCATACCATCACCGATCAAGGAGACGATTGCTAAGTCATGGCGCATTGCAATCGGTTCTAGCAAGTCACTTTTAATTTCTAACTCAAACTCTTGCTCTAGCGCCGATTTCACCTTGGCGGACTCACTGGTCGCCACACAAAAGCTGATGCTGTATTCGCAAGAACTCTGGGTGATGAGTGACACAGAAACACCGCTACGGGAAATCGCCGCCAGTGTGCGGCTCGCCATACCGACCATGCCCTTCATACCAGGGCCTGATACATCAAACATGGTTTGATTATCCAAATTAGAAATGGCCTTCACCTGCAAGCCGCTCTGATCGGCCTGATTCGATACCAGAGTGCCGGGCGCATCGGGATTAAAGCTGTTTTTGATATAACAGGGGATGTGGAACTGGGCGATAGGTGCAATGGTTTTAGGATGCAGCACCTTAGCCCCAAAGTAAGACAGCTCCATCGCCTCTTGATAACTGAGCTGTGACAACAACTTAGCATCGGTAACAACCCGAGGATCGGTATTGTATACGCCGTCAACGTCGGTCCAAATCTCGCAGCTTGAAGCATCTAAACAAGCGGCCAGCACGGCAGCAGAGTAATCAGAACCGTTACGGCCTAAGGTCACAACCTTGCCGTCTTCATCGGCGGCGGTAAAGCCGGGCATCACCCAAACCCGCTTCTCATCGAGGGCAAGATTTTTGAATCGCGGTTTGCTGACGGCAATATCGACCACGGATTCTAGCGGACGACCACGGCCTAAAAATAGTTCACGTGGGTCTAGCTGCGCCGAAGTAATGCCTTTTGCCAGCATGACTTGCTCCATCAACGCAGCAGACAAACGCTCACCCGCAACCACGATCTCGGCGCGCACCCCGTCTGGGCATTCCTGCAACAGCGTAATACCGCGTAATCTGTCCTGCCAACGTGCAAGCTGCGCGCTTAGTCCGGCGAACAGCACTTCGCTCTGGCTACTAGAGAGTCCAGAACTAACCGCATCCTGATAGAGCGAGGTAAACACCCGCTCAACGTGTTGAATGACTGGTGAATAATCTTCCCCTTTCACCGCCACATCGACCATTTCTAGCAGAGCGTTTGTCACTGTTGCAGGCGCAGAGAGCACTGTCGCGACCGGCTCAGCTTTCGCTGCCTTGGCAACAATATCCGCCGCCATTGAAAATCGCTGCCAATTTGCAAGCGAGGTACCACCAAATTTCATCACTTTCATCTTGATCTCCTGTACCGCGCCCGACTAAGAAACATAAGCTAAAAACAAAAAAGCCCGCTTCTTTGTGGGAAGCGGGCTCGTCGTTAAAATTCTTTAGGGTGTATCAGCCCGCCCCCACTCTGGTTGTAGTGGTGGTTGTAATAATGGTAATTACTACGAAACCAAGGCTATGCATACGTTTAGACTTATCTATGTCAATGTGATGTTAAACAGAATTGCCTTTTTCACCTAACCTTGTCAACCCCCAAACTGGATTATTTATGCACAAATCTTTCACTTGAGTAAATTAGTGATTCAAGATTAATAAATATCAAGTTTTCATAGGCTAAAAATACGTTTTCATCAATATAAAACTGTTTACGTAAACGTAATGCCAGACAATTACAATCAATTTAACCTATTAAAAAATAAATAATTTATAATGATATTTTTTCATCATTCGAAAATTAAAGCATTTCAGTCTGTTTCCGCACATAACAAAGGGCAACTCATAAAAAACCACAATTCATCTTTTGTATCGTCCTTAATCTCAGTAAATCGAACTCACAAAAAGCTGTGCGATATCTAACATAAGCAACTTCAAATTATCGCCAGCACCCTAAAAGCGCGTTATTATGCGCGCACATTCCGAACCGGAGGCGATATGAAGATCACCCAACACAGCGCGGTAACCATTCATTACCGTTTATCAGATCAAGAAGGCAGACTTTTAGAAGACTCTTTTGATGCCGAACCAATGTTGTATCTGCATGGTACAGAAAACCTAATCCCAGGATTAGAAGCCGCATTAGAAGGTAAAATTAAGGGCGAAAAACTGGACGTGACGATCAGTGCCGAAGAGGCCTATGGTCCGTACCATGATGGCCTTCGCCAGGCAGTACCATTAGAAGCATTCGGTGATATCGAAGACATCGTGCCAGGTATGCGCTTTATTGCAGAAACCGAAATGGGCCAGCGTCCAGTTCAAGTCATCGAAGTTAAAGATGATGTTGTGATTGTTGATGGCAACCATCCATTAGCAGGCCAAGCACTCAGCTTTAACATTGAAGTCATCGATGTACGTGAAGCGACAGCTGAAGAAATTGCCCATGGACATATTCATGCACACGGCGGATGTGGCAGTCATGGACACAGCCATGAACATGACCATGGCGGCGGATGCTGTGGTGGCTCAGGTCATGATGTTGGTGGCTGCTGCGGGGGTTCTGATGACCATGGGCATCACCACCATGACCATGATCACGAAGCTTGTGACACACCTAAAGCGGGATGTGATGGCAACGGTGGCTGCGGCTGCCGCGGCTAATGTAGGTTCACAAGCCTAATAGCCCTCCCAGAGGAGCTGATAAAAAAGCACTTCCTTAAATAAGGAGGTGCTTTTTTTATCGCCAAATGATTATAATCAGCAGGTAAATAGGGAAGTTTAAAATCAAACAGCATTTTCAGCTAAAAAAAACAATATTTTCAAATCGATATAAACATCACGCAACGGAGTGCATATGTTAGCAAAACCAGTATATGAAGTTTTACCCTTTGGCTATATGGTACTAGGCTGTTTAAGCTTTATGCTGCTAGAACCTGATTATGCGCTGATTGCTGCTCTTGTTGTGTTTGTTTTGGGCGCCAGAATTTACAATTTACGTTCTCAAAATCGCCGAACCGATCCTGTAAAACGCCGAAAATCTGGATATCTACCTAAGACAATTTACGATTTATTGCCTTTTATTTATCTCTTTTCTGCCTTAGCTATTTTTAAATTTTTCCCTAAAAATCTTTATCCTTTGTTGGCCATTATGTTACTCAGTTATAGTTTTTATATTCTCGTTAGACGCTCCATCCACCGCCGACATAAAATACCGACAACTCCCCAGTTTTAATCAAATATCTAGTCCAATGGAGCCCAAATAATTAACTGATAAGCTGTTGGATTTTATCCCTATGGCTGGGTGCCATATTCTTTAAATAGTTAGAACAACGGGTAATAGTCGCAATACTCACCTGATACTCGGCAGCAATTTGTCTCTGGCTCATTTCTCCATTTAGCAATAGCTGGAAGACTTTTAGCCGACCGGCAATAGCGCTGCGCTCTTCCTCGGTCAGCAATAAATGAAACAATACCGACAGCTCTTCATAATTCCCATGGCTCAAAATTTTTTCTAATACTAAGTCCCAATTGGCTCGCATAATCGCCCCATAAGTATTGTTTAAGCATTACAACGGCAGTTTAGCAGATTTACTCTGCCGGCAAATAACTTGTTACGTTTATCCCTCTTATCTAGACAAAAACTGACAAATTTGCTTCTAGTACATTGAGTTAATTTGTGTACAATAGCAGAGCAATGTCACACTTCGACGCTAATTTGTGAGAATACGATGAAAAAATTACTCCTAACTCTCGTTGCCGGTACCTTATTGGCTTCAACTGCTCAAGCACACAATTTTGAAGATGCAAAAGATGCGATTCAATATCGCCAATCTGGATTCAGCTTAATTGCTTATAACTTTGGTGATATGGGCGCCATGATGAAAGGTAAAAAGCCTTTCGATGCTGAAACCTTTGCGATGCGCGCAAAAAATGTCGCTGCGCTTTCACACATCCCTTTCGAAGGCTTTATTGAAGGTTCAGATAAAGGCGATACCGAAGCCCTAGCCAAAGTATGGCAAGACAAGGCTGACTTTGACGCTAAGATGAAAACCTTCCAAGAAAATGCTGCAATTTTAGCGACTGTTGCTCAAAAAGGTGACCAAGCTGAAATCAAGCAAGCCTTTATGGATACTGGCAAGAGCTGTAAAGGCTGCCATGACGTTTACAAAAAAGATTAATGTTCTCGTAATCTCTTGTAAAAAGCCTGCAATATGCAGGCTTTTTACTCCTAAGCATCCGCTAAAGCACTTGCACTACAGGCCACATCAAATAAGTAAATACAACCCCTGCGATAATTAACAGCAGAATTAATGCCAGCCACAGTGATTTAAAAACCAACGGAGACTCTAACTTTGCGTATTCAAGCTTAGATACACGCTTGTAACCGCTAACCATTGCACCTATTAACTTGTCACCTTTAAGCGCGTGCACAATAACTGCCAACACATGCACGGCAGTTAAGGCTAAGATCAGGTTAAAATTCATCTTATGTAACCAAGTGAGAAACGAACCCGTATCAGCACTCACATAGCTGTATAGCGGACCTTCGGTAAAAACATCATCCGTAGCAAACAGTCCAGTAATTAGCTGTAAGCTAATAATGGCAATCAACACAATCACCATATAACCGCCCATCGGATTATGTCCTAATACCACAGACACGCCCTTTGATCGAACTTCGTTTAAATACTCAAACACAACCCTAGGGTGGTGCACGAAGTGGCTAAATCTGGCTGTATCACTGCCAATTAAGCCCCACAAAAGACGAAAGCCAATCAAAATCAACAGACTATAAGCAAAGATCTGGTGCCATTGCATTTCGCCCACTTCGGCGCTCCACCACAATAAGGCCATTAGGGCCACCATGCCCCAGTGAAAAAAGCGTATGGGTAAATCCCAGACCTTAACTTTGATATGTTCGGTTTCCATAATACCTGCCACTCGACGAAACAATGAAATAAGTGAAGGTATTTTATCGGAATCTAATGAAAAACTTAAAGTAAAGATAGGTAAATGATAGGAAAGACTGCAGAGTTATCCCATCAAATATGGCCTGTTCTGATAGCCAATACAAGCCTTTTTGGCTAAGAATCACCGAGATTTGTCTAAGCGATCAAATATCCAACGAACAGTATCTAACCGGACAAAAAATGTGATTTAGATCTCGTTTTTAAAGGTGTAGATTGGTAATCTGAAACTGAAGAAAATAAATAGAAGGTTCGACATATGCTAAAGATTACGAGCAAGCAATTAGAAGTAACTGCCCCAATCCGTGAACGCATTGAAAGCCGTTTGGAGAAACTTTCTAGACATGATGTGCAGTTGATTAATCCCCATGTCATTATTACCGAGGAGAAACCTGGTTTCAAAATTGAAGCGTCGGTTGGCATCCCAAATGGAGAACTTTTTGCTCAAGCTAAACACGATAATCTTTATGCAGCTATCACTGCTATGGGCCAAAAATTAGAGAAGCAACTCAATCGATTAACCCACAAACCTGAAGCACAACGTTTTACATCCATTGCTCATCCCGAAGAGGCTATTAATGTCGAGGATGATTACGAGGAGGAAGATGCAGCTTAAGTTACTCGATGTAGTGCGAGACCACATCACTTCGAGAGCATAAAAGTAGATAAGGTTTAATAGGTCACATTTTTTAGCAAAAGTTTGATAGGCCATCCTAATGGCCAGTAAAAAGAGTGTGAACCTTTAAATAACTACTACACTTTACTAAGTGACAGCAGAATCGAAGTGATGTGAATTTCAGCTTAATAGCATTTAATACCACCACAAGAAGGAGTACGCCGCCATACAAAACTCACACTCAAAAACAGTGACACAGGTAGTCACATAAAGCATTAAAACAGCCACATAAATTCGGTAACGCCAAGCTGTAATGTTTATGCGTTTCCCATCTGATTATCAAATGAGATGCGAGGTTACTAAAAGTACAAACCGATGACCAACAACTAACGACAAACGCACTAATGGGTGTTAACACACGAGTCGATCATTAAGGAGTAACCTACTACATCATATTGCCAGTTTAAGTCTTACACACTCTTCAAGCCCAAATGTAACAACCAAGAGGAGGACGTTAGCAATAGAGCCACATAGGTACCATGAAAAGCCACTTTAGGTGAATTAGCTTCTTAACAGTCAAACAATATGAGGAGGTTAATAGCGTTATCGGTAATATGAGCAAGTGGGCATATTACAAATAGTGAGTAAAAAGAATTTAGATAACACGGAACAAGGCGAGCTGCTTAACAGCAAAATACCCAGTACCTTTTTGAGTACTAATATCGGCCAGATTTCTTTATCTATGTTCTAAAGTGTAATCGTAAGTGAAAATGTAAGCTAAAGTTGTAAGTTGAAAAGTGAGTTAACATGCTGAATAAACAAATCTAATGCAATATCTGTTTGTTTATTCACAAAGCGTCAATGAATCCTTTAATAACAATGCTCAATAACCTAGGAGGAATAGTTTGTTTGACCAGTCTTTCAACCAGCGCACCTTCGGGTGCGCTTTGCTTTTATACTCCATAGTCGTTCAACCATTTACTTAAGCACTTAGTATCAAGCTTGTTCTTAAGCTAATGCACATTTCGCACAGTAACTGTTTAAGTGAAACACCAGTCCCCCGTAGCTTAATCTACCGCTAAAAACCCCAGAGCTAAGCGTTAACCCAGCTCGAGTTTTAGTGTAGACTTACCCGTTCATCCATAACTCAAAGCAAGGCATTGAAATCATGACTCAAGCGCTGTTTTATCTACTGCCGCCGATGGGCGTGAACACGGCCTTTAGTGACATGTATCAATTGGCTTGCCGCTTGGCCCAACAGGGATTTATAAACCAGCAGCAGGTCTATATTCACTGTCAGGACAAGAACATCGCCTTCGAAATCGACGAGTTACTATGGCAGTTTGAACCCAGTGCATTTGTCCCCCATAACCTCAAAGGTGAAGGCCCAACCACGGGTTCCCCCGTTGAAATCGGTTTTGATCGACTTGGACCTAACAAAAGTCGTCAACTTCTGATTAATCTTGCAGACCAAGTACCGCCATTTGCGGTAAACTTTGGTCAAATCTTCGATTTTGTAGCTAATGACGACCAACATAAGGCGATAGCACGTGAACGCTACCGCCAATATCGTGGCTTAGGGATTGAATTAACAACCCAAAATTTAGCAACACATCCACTTAATTTAGCTTGAGACAGATACGTTCCCATGGAAAAAACATACGATCCTCAGTCCATTGAGCAGACTCTTTACCAAAACTGGGAAGAGCAAGGTTACTTTAAGCCCCACGGCGATGCCTCACAGGGCAACTATTGCATCATGATCCCACCGCCCAATGTGACGGGCAGTCTGCACATGGGTCACGCTTTCCAAGATACCATCATGGATACCCTGATCCGCTACCAACGTATGAAGGGTAAAAACACCCTGTGGCAAGTCGGTACTGACCATGCGGGTATTGCGACTCAAATGCTGGTTGAGCGTAAGCTTGAAGCCGAAGAAGGCAAGAGCCGCCATGATCTTGGCCGCGATGCTTTTATGGAAAAAGTCTGGGAATGGAAAGCGCAATCGGGCGGCACCATCACTAAGCAGCTACGTCGTATGGGCGCCTCTGTGGATTGGGACCGTGAGCGTTTTACCATGGACGAAGGCTTGTCTAAAGCCGTTCAAGAAGTGTTTGTCCGTCTCTATGAAGATGATTTGATTTACCGTGGTAAACGCTTAGTAAACTGGGATCCCAAGCTGCATACCGCGATTTCTGATCTCGAAGTGGAAAACAAAGAAAAGCAAGGCCACATGTGGCATCTGCGTTATCCATTAGCCGATGGCGAACTGACTGCTGACGGTAAAGATTACCTCGAAGTCGCCACCACGCGTCCAGAAACTATGTTAGGCGATAGCGCGGTTGCAGTTCATCCAGACGATGAGCGTTATCAAGCACTGATCGGCAAATTTATTCTGCTGCCTATCGTTAATCGTCGCATCCCAATCGTTGCCGATGACTATGTGGACATGGCTTTTGGTACAGGTTGCGTGAAAATCACCCCTGCCCACGACTTTAATGACTATGAAGTTGGTAAGCGCCATAAGCTGCCCATGTTCAACGTGTTGACCTTAGATGCGGCCATTCGCGCATCAGCCGAAGTCGTCAATACCGATGGCACCATCAACACCACCTTAGATGGCAGCCTACCTGAGCGTTTCGCAGGTTTAGATCGTTTCAAAGCCCGTGATGCAATCGTGGCAGAGTTTGAAACCTTAGGTCTGCTCGAAAAAATCGCGCCACACGGCCTAAAAGTGCCCTACGGTGACCGCTCAGGCGTAGTTATTGAGCCGATGCTGACCGACCAATGGTACGTAGCTGTGGCGCCTATGGCCAAAACCGCTATCGAAGCCGTTGAAAATGGCGATATTAAGTTTGTGCCGCAGCAGTACGAAAACATGTACTTCTCTTGGATGCGCGACATTCAGGATTGGTGTATCTCTCGCCAATTATGGTGGGGTCACCGCATCCCTGCTTGGTACGATGCGAATGGTAAGGTTTATGTGGGCCGCACCGAAGCTGAAGTACGTACTAAACACAATATCGATGATGCTATCGCCCTGCGCCAAGATGAAGACGTACTGGATACTTGGTTCAGCTCAGCCCTGTGGACATTCTCAACCTTAGGCTGGCCTGACAATGTTGAAGATTTAAAAACCTTCCATCCAACCGATGTGTTGGTAACGGGTTTTGACATCATCTTCTTCTGGGTTGCCCGTATGATCATGATGACCATGCACTTCATCAAAGATGAAGACGGTAAGCCACAGGTACCCTTTAAAACCGTTTATGTGACAGGCCTTATCCGCGATGAAGCGGGTAACAAGATGTCAAAATCTAAGGGCAACGTACTTGACCCATTGGATATGATTGACGGTATCGATCTAGAAGCCCTAGTTGAAAAACGCACCGGCAACATGATGCAACCTCAACTAGCCGCCAAGATCGAAAAGAGCACCCGCAAAGAATTCGAAAATGGTATCGAAGCCCACGGTACTGATGCCCTGCGCTTTACCCTAGCTGCAATGGCCTCAACTGGCCGTGATATCAACTGGGACATGAAGCGTTTAGACGGTTACCGCAGCTTCTGTAACAAGCTTTGGAACGCATCACGTTACGTATTGATGAATACCGAAGGCCAAGATTGCGGCCCGAACTCTCCTGACTACCAAGGTGGTGAGATGGAATTGTCGCTGGCGGATCGCTGGATCATCGGTTTATTCAACCAAACCGTAAAAACCTATGACGACCACATGGCAAACTATCGCTTCGACCTCGCTGCTAACACACTGTACGAGTTCACTTGGAACCAGTTCTGCGATTGGTACTTAGAGTTAACTAAGCCAGTGCTGCAAAACGGCAATGAAGCGCAAATGCGTGGCACCCGCCATACACTGGTCAATGTGTTAGAAGCGATGCAACGTCTGATGCACCCAATGATGCCATACATCACTGAAACCATCTGGCAACGCGTTAAACCACTGACAGGCGCCCAAGGCGACACCATCATGCTGGCACCATTCCCAAGCTATGATGCTGCCAAAGTAGATGCGACCGCGATGGCCGATCTCGAATGGGTTAAGCAAGTCATTGTTGCGGTTCGTAATATCCGTGCAGAGCTCAATATAGCGCCTTCTAAGCCATTAAATGCCCTACTGCGTGGCGTGAGTGCCCAAGACAAAGCCCGTGTTGAAGCTAACCAAGCCTTCTTCACAACGCTTGCGCGCTTAGAAAGTATGACGATTCTTGGCGAAGGTGAAACGGCGCCTATGTCGACCACAGGTCTGATTGGCGAAATGGAATTATTAATTCCGATGGCAGGCCTGGTGGATGTGGCGGCCGAAATGGCTCGTATCGACAAGCAGCTTGAAAAGCTGACTCAAGAGATTGCCCGTATCGAAGGCAAATTATCCAATGAAGGCTTCGTGGCAAAAGCACCGCCAGCCGTAATTGATAAAGAGCGCGCTAAGATGGCCGATCTCAGCCGTGATATGGACAAACTAAAAGAGCAAAAAGCCGAGTTTGCTAAGCTAGAAGCCTAATCACGACATCTACGCTAAAAAGGGCTGTATTTTGCAGCCCTTTTTATTTCCCCTGTTCCATCCTAAATCGCGTTAACACTCTTCAAACCTCTCTCAGAACTCGCCCCTAAGACCCAAAGAAGCTCATCGATCCCTTGTTCCATGCTTATCTCCCCTTCTCTCTTTTACGGCAGATCTTGCTAGCCCAGATAGCACTTATTGCTATCTCTTTATCGCGCGTAAAATAGCAAGCCAGAGCGATAAACATCATCGCTTAAGGCGTTGGCATTTCAACAAGCATAACGTGGCGTAAAAGACGGGTTATCAAGGCGTAAAGCTCGAGAAGAGATAAGGATTGAAGCAATATAATCCAGAAAAATCCCATTAAAAAAGCCCTGCAATTACTTGCAGGGCTCATCTAATCTAACTAAGTAAATGGTGCGCGTGGAAGGATTCGAACCTCCGACCGCCTGGTTCGTAGCCAGGTACTCTATCCAGCTGAGCTACACGCGCTTAAATACTGGGTAAGTTGCTACCTTACCGACAGACTTTAGTCTAGAAGAAGCACTTAAGTCTCGCAAATTAAATCTATTCACTAGGAATAGAATGGCGGAGAAGGAGGGATTCGAACCCTCGATGGGAGATAAAGCCCATACTCCCTTAGCAGGGGAGCGCCTTCGGCCACTCGGCCACCTCTCCGCAAAATCTGCATTTGTAAGCTATTGCTTACTAAAATGGTGCGCGTGGAAGGATTCGAACCTCCGACCGCCTGGTTCGTAGCCAGGTACTCTATCCAGCTGAGCTACACGCGCATTTTTGCGTTTTGCTAACAAAGCAATTGCTCTGTCAGCTAATTGGTGCGCATGGAAGGAGTCGAACCTCCGACCGCCTGGTTCGTAGCCAGGTACTCTATCCAGCTGAGCTACATGCGCGACTTGTATCTATCTTGCTTCAATAAAAAATGGTGCGCGTGGAAGGATTCGAACCTCCGACCGCCTGGTTCGTAGCCAGGTACTCTATCCAGCTGAGCTACACGCGCAGTTTTTTATTTGTAAGAAATGGCGGAGAAGGAGGGATTCGAACCCTCGATGGGAGATAAAGCCCATACTCCCTTAGCAGGGGAGCGCCTTCGGCCACTCGGCCACCTCTCCGTTTTCTTGGCGCACATATTACTGTTTGACGAAAATAAGTCAAACCCTTTTTCTGAAACCGATTCCATTTGAACTGTTTTTAATCACATTGCGGTTATATCAAGCCAATGTGTTGATTTACGCCAATCTTTCGGTTTCAAAAATAAAAAAGTCAGTTTAAAAACTGACTTTTTTATCTGACTAATACTCGCATAAGCTTCGTATTAAAAGTTACCGCCTTCTGAAGGCGTACCTGATTTTTCAGATTGAATGCGTTGATAGATTTCTTCACGGTGAACAGAAACCTCTTTCGGTGCATTCACACCGATACGCACTTGATTGCCTTTTACCCCTAGCACTGTAACTGTGACTTCATCACCAATCATCAGTGTTTCGCCAACACGACGAGTCAAAATCAGCATTCGATAGCTCCTTTATGTCTTAATTCAGCTTACACACGGCACTCATCCGGTAGATGGGCTTATTATAGGGTCAGCTGAGTACAAATTAATAGTATTCAATACTCAAACAGTTATTTAATTACACCTTATTTAGCTCGAATGCGTGATGCAACGCTCGAACTGCCTTGTGTAAGTCCCTTTCATCGATCACAGTTGACAATTTACTCTCCGATGTCGAAAGTAACTTAGCATGGATTGTTTCGTTACCCAATACATCTAACATCTTAGTCAATAATCCAACTTTTGCCTGTAAACCTTTGCCAACTAAGGACACTTTTGCACGTTGACGCTCAACATTCAATTGGCCTAGATCAAGACTTTCGCTTAAAACTTCAAGCTCATGCAATAAAACATCCACTTTCGTCTCGGCCAACATAAAGCTGACAGACTCCGCTGGTGACGTTTCATTCAATTTCAAAGGAGTAATAAACTCAACGTCTATCTCAAGCCGAGCCAAACAGGCTAATAAGGCTTGATAACGCTCACTGCTGGTAAATAACCCTTCAATGCTCAAGGTTGCTAAGGCCTTATTGATCGCTATTCCTTGTACGGATGCGGGCATCGCAAGCTCAGACTCATCACCAAATTGAATTAATGTGCCCTGACCAGCTTCAAAACTCGACAACACCCGCAGCGGTACTTTAAACCGTTGTGCATATTCGACCGAGTCAGGATGAAGCACCTTAGCACCGAGCTTAGCCATTTCGAGCATGACATCAAAACCAATCACATCGAGACGTCTAGCACTGCTGTCGATATTAGGGTCTGTCGTAAAAACGCCTGGTACATCGGTAAATATTTGACACTCATCGGCTCTTAACGCCGCCGCTAGCGCCACAGCCGTCGTATCCGAACCACCACGACCTAAAGTGGTGACATCGCCATTAGGATCGATCCCTTGAAATCCTGCCACAATAGGCACGATGCCTTGTTCCAGCAAGGAGGTTAAGTACTCCGTATCAACACTTTCAATACTCGCCCGACCAAATTGGCTATTTGTATGGATTTGCACTTGATCGCCTGTCAGGGATCTTGCCTTAATACCGCGGCGTTGCAACGCCATCGCCATTAACGCAATACTGATTTGCTCACCCGTAGAGACAAGCATATCGAGTTCCCGCGCACTTGCGCGGGGATCGATTTGCGCCGCAAGCGCAAATAGCCTATTTGTCTCTCCTGCCATAGCAGAAAGGACCAATACTTGCAGCTCACCACTGTGAGCGGACTTTGCAATCTGCTCAGCAACCACTTCGATGCGTTCAATCGAACCCACCGAGGTGCCGCCAAACTTCTTCACAAAAAGCTTGCTACCACTAAGCTTTCGTTTTTCGAGCACAGCAACCTCTTAAGCTAAACGCTCAGTAATCCAAGGTAATACTTGAGATAGAGCCGCATCCAGATTTTCTGGTTGGCTACCACCCGCTTGAGCCATATCTGGGCGACCACCACCTTTACCGCCCACTTGTGCAGCAACCATAGCAACCAGTTCACCAGCTTTGACTTTACTAACTAAGTCATTGCTCACACCCGCGATAAGGTTTACTTTGCCTTCCTGAGCAACACCGAGCAGGATAACGGCAGATTTCAGCTTTTGCTTTAACTCATCTTGCAGGCCGCGCAGTGCACCCGCCTCAACGCCTTCCAGCTTCTTAATCAGCACGTTAACGCCATTAACCACAACCGCATCACCCGCTAAATCCGCACTCGCTGCCGCAGCTAACTTATCTTTCAGTTGCTGCATGTCTTTTTCAAGCTGCTTCATTTTATCCAGCTGGGCTTTAAGCTTGGTCACAACGGATTGAGTATCGCCTTTAAGTAGTGCTGCCGCTTCCTCAAGTTGTGCCTGTTGCTGTGCCACATAGGCCATCGCTGCCGCGCCGGTTACCGCTTCGATACGGCGAACGCCCGCAGCGATACCCCCTTCAGAGGTAATTTTGAACAGACCAATGTCACCGGTACGGCCAACATGGGTACCGCCACACAATTCGATAGAGAAATCGCCCATGGTGACAACACGCACCTGAGCATCGTACTTCTCACCAAAGAGTGCCATAGCGCCTTTTTCTTTGGCTTCATCAATCGCCATTTCAGCGACTTTCAGCTCATGGTTGCGGCGAATTTGGGTGTTAACTAACTCTTCAACCTGTTTCAGCTCAGCAGGTTTGACTGCTTCGAAATGAGAAAAGTCGAAACGTAAACGCTCAGGGTCAACTAACGAACCTTTTTGAGTAACGTGAGTACCCAACACTTGACGCAGCGCAGCATGTAATAAGTGAGTCACAGAGTGGTTTAACTGAGTGCGGTGACGTAGCTTTTTATCCACTTTAGCTTCAAGCACTTGACCAACGCTTAAGCTACCAGCCATTAAGGTCCCTTTGTGGCCTGAAGCTTGGCCAAACTTTTGCGTATCGCTAACAGCAAACTCAATACCTTGAGCTACTAATACACCCTTGTCACCGACTTGGCCTCCCGATTCAGCATAAAAAGGCGTTACATCGAGCACGACTACGGCATCATCACCCGCATTGATTGCAGAAACTGACTCACCGTTTAGGTAAAGTGCTGTGACTTTGGCATTGCCTGTGAGTTCTGTGTAACCACAGAATGCGGTTTCAGCATCAATTTTCAATGCAGCATTGTAATCGGCGCCGAAGTTACCCGCGGCTTGCGCGCGGCTACGTTGTTCTGCCATTGCCACTTCGAAACCTGCTTCATCGACGATAATGTTGCGCTCACGGCATACGTCGGCGGTTAAATCCACTGGGAAGCCATAGGTATCGTACAGTTTAAAGACAGTGTCACCGTCTAAGGTGTCGCCCTGCAATTCGTTTAACGCACTATCCAGAATGCCTAAACCACGCTCAAGCGTACGAGCAAACTGTTCTTCTTCAGCTTTAAGGGCTTTTTCAACAATCACTTGAGTATCGGCAAGACCTTTAGCGGCATCGCCCATCACTTCGATTAGCGTCGGAACTAACTTGTAGAAGAAGGCTTCAGTTGCCCCTAACTTGTTACCATGACGCACGGCGCGGCGAATAATACGGCGCAACACATAGCCACGACCTTCGTTCGATGGCATTACACCATCGGCAACTAAAAAGGCGCATGAACGGATATGGTCGGCAATAACGCGCAGTGACTTGTTAGATAAGTCAGTCACGCCGATGATTTCGGCTGCTTTGGCGATCAAGGCGCGGAAAATATCGATTTCGTAGTTTGAATGAACCCCCTGCATAATCGCAGCGATACGCTCAATACCCATACCAGTATCGACTGAAGGTTTTGGCAGCGGCAACATTTCACCAGTGGCTTGGCGATTGTATTGCATGAATACGATGTTCCAAATTTCGATGAAACGGTCGCCATCTTCCTCTGGGCTACCAGGACGTCCACCCCAAATGTGGTCGCCGTGATCATAGAAAATTTCGGTACAAGGGCCACAAGGACCAGTATCGCCCATTTGCCAGAAGTTATCTGAAGCGTATGGCGCGCCCTTGTTATCGCCGATGCGAATGATGTTTTCAGCAGCAACACCAATCTTTTTATTCCAAATTTCAAAGGCTTCATCATCTGTTTGATAAACAGTTACACACAGACGCTCCTTTGGTAGCTTCAATACTTCAGTCAGGAAGGTCCAACCAAAACGAATCGCATCTTCTTTGAAGTAATCACCAAAGCTGAAATTACCCAGCATTTCGAAGAAAGTATGGTGACGCGCGGTGTAACCAACGTTATCTAAATCGTTGTGTTTACCACCCGCACGGACGCAGCGTTGGGCTGTGGTCGCACGTGTATAGCTACGTTTGTCCATGCCAAGAAACACGTCCTTGAACTGGTTCATACCGGCATTGGTGAATAAAAGCGTGGGATCATTGCCTGGTACAAGAGAACTACTGTCCACAACTTGGTGACCATTGCTGCGGAAAAATTCGAGGAAAGCACTTCTAAGCGCTGCTGTGGTTTGATACATGAAATCGTCCTGAATTGGGTAAGCATGACCAGCTACACCATAAGGTAGCCGTATTTCTATTTGCCCAGCATTATAAGCAGACTGAAGAAAGACGACCAGCCTTGAATAGCGATATCACGCTTCGGAGTCTAATATTTTCGATGAGTTTTCATCTAATACAGGGCTTATCACAACAACCCAAGGTGAAAGTGGTGAAAAAGGACTAATTCTGCGAGGGAGATGAACTGAGTTAAGAATGACAAGCACAAACTTACCAGGGCAAGTTTATATGATTACATTAGGGCGTGTTGACGTTTCATGGTTATTTTTGCAGCAATGTGGCTGGCTTTTATGCAAGGCAAAGTCCGTGCTGTGTAGTTATTCTACATAAACGGACGATAACGCGGCAGAAAAGCCAACCAAATGCTGCCCGAAGGGTTCGTCTGGCAAGCCCTTGCTCTTACTTTCTGTCATAAGAGCCGCTCGTCATTTGAGTAAACTACACATCATTCCTCGTTTCGCGAGCACGAACTTGCCAGAACGAATAAAATTTAATCTCGAAACGTCTACACGCCCTAGTCATCATTATCTTCCAAAGGATCATAATCTAAGGCATAGGTGACTTGTTCGTAATTAAAGCCTTGGCTCAGTAAAAACCGTACTCGTTTGGCTTTTTCTTTCGCAATTTGCTCGCGGGATAGTGAGCCTTTTACTTCAAACACTTTAGGGACCGTATACTTTTTGATGGCTTTCGCTTTTGCCAACTCAAACCAATCATGCTCATTTGCAGATAAGGCAGCTTCGATACAATCTTTAGTCAGCCCCTTTTGAGCAATAGCTTGACGAATGCGTATTGGTCCATGACCACGGGCAATGTGGCTTCGAACGAGAAGCTCGGCATAGCGCTTATCATTGATAAATCCTGACGCTTCACAATCATCAAGCACAGGATCGATATCAGCGACCTCAAAGCCTTTTTCGAGCAGTTTTGTGCGGATTTCTTGGCGGGAATAATCGCGGCGCGCTAACAGCGCGACCGCAATTTGACGGGCAGACTGGCTCAGAATACTTCGCCTGTTTCTAAATCAATATTCCCCTCGATATTATCATCATCGGATGCTGATGATGCCAGTGCACTTGGGTTACTCAATAATAACTCACGCAATGTCTTATCGATTTCAGCGGCAATGGCTGGGTTTTCAGTCAAATATTTACCCGCATTGGCACGGCCTTGACCAATTTTATCGCCCTTGTAGCTATACCAAGCACCAGCTTTCTCAATCAGTTTATGGGCTACCCCTAAATCGACTAACTCGCCAGTACGGTTGATACCTTGACCGTAAAGGATTTGAAACTCAGCCTGCTTAAATGGTGCAGCCACTTTGTTTTTAACCACTTTGACACGAGTCTCGTTACCAACCACTTCATCGCCTTCTTTGATAGCACCAGTACGGCGAATATCTAAACGAACAGAAGCATAGAATTTCAGAGCATTACCACCCGTTGTGGTTTCTGGGTTACCAAACATCACACCAATCTTCATACGAATTTGGTTGATGAAGATTAACAGTGTATTCGATTGCTTGAGGTTACCCGCTAACTTACGCATCGCTTGGCTCATCATACGCGCCGCTAAGCCCATGTGTGAGTCACCGATTTCGCCCTCAATCTCTGCCTTGGGGGTTAATGCCGCGACCGAGTCAACGATGATCACATCTACCGCGCCAGAACGGGTTAACGCATCACAGATCTCAAGGGCTTGTTCACCGGTATCGGGTTGTGAACACAATAAGTTATCAATATCTACACCTAACTTTTTCGCGTAGATAGGATCGAGAGCGTGCTCCGCATCGATAAAGGCACAGGTTTTACCTTCGCGCTGAGCAGCTGCAATCACTTCTAATGTCAGAGTTGTCTTACCTGATGATTCAGGGCCATAAATCTCAACAATACGGCCCATTGGTAGGCCGCCCGCACCGAGGGCAACGTCAAGGGAAAGAGAACCAGTAGAAATGGTCTCAACATCCATAGAGCGGTCTTCGCCCAGCTTCATGATGGAGCCTTTACCAAATTGCTTCTCAATTTGGCTCAATACCGCAGCAAGTGCTTTCTCTTTGTTTGGATCGACCTTCATTCCTGTTCCCTCATCTAGACAGCATCAGTACTGTCAAAAGTGATATTCAATTTAATAAAGCGGGTGATCAAAAAGCGAGGCTCTTTGTCGTAATCTGCTGACTAGTATACTGTACAATCATACAGTATCAATACCTGTGAATGAATTATTTTTATACCTGAAAATTTTCCCGTTTAGACAAGCTTTTACCCACCCATACTGCAGATTTATCAAGATATCAGTGAATATCCACGCTTTGAGGATCAATTTTCTGTAAATTGTTGCTAAGATTGGCGCCAATTGATTTTAGACAGTAATAGTGTAAATCAACTGATTTTATCTCCCATTACTGTATGACTTTATTCCCTATTTCAGGGCCGGCATAGCGGACGATAACGATTTAATGAATCCTATAGATACCGATGATTTAGAAAAACATACCCCGATGATGCGTCAATATTTGACCATGAAAGCAGAGCATCACGACATGCTGCTGTTTTATCGTATGGGTGACTTCTATGAACTCTTCTATGATGACGCCAAACGAGCCTCTGAATTATTGGGCATTTCCCTTACGGCCCGAGGCAAAAGTGGTGGCGACCCGATCCCGATGGCGGGTATCCCTTACCATGCAGTTGAAGGCTATCTCGCAAAATTGGTTCAAATTGGCCAATCGGTTGCGATTTGTGAACAAATTGGCGATCCTGCCACCTCAAAAGGTCCGGTTGAGCGTAAAGTCGTACGCATTGTCACCCCAGGAACCTTAACCGATGAAGCGCTATTGCAGGAGCGGCAAGACAATCTGTTGGCCGCGGTTTATCAAGGCAAAGTGGGCTTTGGCTATGCGACTCTTGATGTGTCTTCTGGCCGTTTCGTGATTGCCGAATTAGAAACGAAGGAGTCCCTCGAAGCCGAGTTGCAACGTACGAATCCGGTCGAAATTCTTTATAGCGAAGATTTTGGTGCACTGGAGTTATTGCATCATTTTAAAGGCAAACGTCGCCGCCCTGAGTGGGAATTTGATTACGATACCAGTATCAAACTGCTGTTGGCCCAGTTTGGCACTAAGGATTTACACGGTTTCGGCATAACCGATGCTCGCCTATCGCTGCAAGCGGCAGGCTGCTTGATGCAGTACGTAAAAGACACCCAGCGCACCGCCCTGCCCCATATCAATGCTATTACCCGTTTTAATCAAACCGATACGATTGTCTTGGATGCGGCAACGCGCCGCAACCTCGAGCTGACACAAAATTTGAGTGGTGGTCGGGATAACACCCTAGCAGCTGTGCTCGACAATACTGCAACAGCAATGGGCAGCCGAATGCTGCAACGCTGGATCCATCAGCCGCTGAGGGACCATGCCCAGATTTTTGCTCGCCAAACGGCCGTGAATGAATTACTCAAGACTACGGCCCATGAGTCATTGCATGAGCAGCTTAAAGCCCTAGGCGATATCGAACGTATCATGGCAAGGCTGGCACTGCGTACCGCTCGTCCAAGGGATTTTGCTCGCCTACGCCAAGCATTAAATCTATTGCCACAGTTGCAGCAGTCACTCACGCAGCTAAGTGCCCCCCATACAGTGAAACTAGGCCAACTCTTAGGCGAGTTTCCCGAAGAGCAACAACTGCTTGAGCGCGCCATTGTCGATAACCCGCCCATGCTTATCCGTGATGGCGGCGTAATCCGTGAAGGCTACAATGCCGAATTAGACGAATGGCGTGGCTTAAGTGAAGGTGCCAGCGATTATCTAGTACAACTCGAAGCGCGGGAAAAAGAACGCACTGGCATTGCTACGCTGAAGGTAGGCTACAACCGAGTCCATGGTTACTACATTGAAGTCAGCCGTCTGCAATCACAGCAAGTGCCATTAAATTACCAACGCCGTCAAACCCTTAAGAATATGGAGCGTTATATCACGCCCGAGCTTAAGGAATATGAAGAAAAAGTGCTGTCGAGCCAAGGTAAGGCGCTCGCTCTTGAAAAACAACTGTGGGACGAATTGTTTGATTTAATCCTCCCCAAATTGCATGAGCTACAAGCCTTTGCCAGAGCAGCCGCCGAACTCGATGTGCTCAGTAACTTTGCCGAACGTGCCGAAACCTTAGGCTATACCTGCCCAGAACTGAGCAGCGAAATCGGGGTAAAAATTGAAGCGGGTCGTCACCCTGTGGTTGAGCGTGTGAGTCAAACGCCTTTTATCGCCAACCCTGTCACACTGCATAACCAACGCCGAATGCTGATTGTCACAGGCCCTAATATGGGCGGTAAATCGACCTATATGCGTCAAGTTGCACTGATCACACTAATGGCACACATTGGCAGCTTTGTACCCGCAGAGCGCGCCATCATTGGTCCTATCGATCGGATTTTTACCCGTATTGGTGCCTCAGACGATCTCGCCTCAGGCCGTTCAACCTTTATGGTGGAAATGACTGAAACGGCCAATATTCTCCATAATGCCACTGCGCAGAGTTTAGTCTTGATGGATGAAATTGGTCGCGGCACATCGACCTATGATGGCCTGTCATTAGCCTGGTCTGCGGCTGAGTATTTAGCACAGCAAGTCGGCGCGATGACGCTGTTTGCGACGCATTATTTCGAGTTAACACAATTACCGGAACTCATGGCTGGGGTCTATAACGTGCACCTCGATGCGATTGAGCACGAAGATACCATCGCCTTTATGCATGCGCTGCAAGAAGGTGCGGCCAGTAAGAGTTACGGTTTACAAGTTGCGGCCCTTGCTGGAGTGCCAGCTCGGGTGATTAAGGCGGCAAAACATAAACTACATCAGCTTGAGAGTCGCGACCATCAAGTAGAGGGCACAAAGGCACCGATTCAAACCTTGTTAGCCCTGCCGGAGCCAGTGGAGAATCCGGCCATAAGCAAGTTAAAAGCCATCAATCCAGATAACCTGACCCCAAAACAGGCACTGGATTTACTCTATGAGCTTAAACGCTTGAGTTAAATAGCTTTGTTCATCGTAACTTAATAATAAAAACGCCCACAAAATGGGCGTTTTTTATGGGTTGATTAAACAACCTTAAGCATTAGTTTCTAAATAAAGCCTCTACAGATAGCCCTTGCGCCCCCAGCAAATCGCGCATGCGTTTTAAGGCTTCCACTTGGATTTGGCGCACACGTTCACGGGTGAGACCAATTTCAGCGCCAACATCTTCAAGAGTTGATGGCTCGTAACCCAATAACCCAAAGCGTCGCGCTAACACTTCTCTTTGCTTGGTATTAAGTTCATTTAACCACTTCACAACTGAGTTAGAGATGTCTTCGTCTTGTACTTTAAAGTCTGGACCTACGTTATCGTCATCAGCAAGCACATCGAGTAACGCCTTGTCGTTATCGCCACCTAAGGGAATATCGACAGAAGTGATCTTCTCGTTGAGCTTCAGCATACGGCTGACGTCAACACTGGATACTTGCAGTTTCTCGGCAATTTCCTCTGCCGTAGGTTCATGGTCAAGTTTTTGCGCTAATTCCCGAGCCGTACGTAAATATACGTTAAGCTCTTTTACTACATGGATAGGCAAGCGAATTGTGCGAGTTTGGTTCATGATTGCACGTTCGATGGTTTGTCTGATCCACCAAGTCGCATAGGTTGAGAAACGGAAACCTCTTTCTGGGTCGAATTTCTCGACAGCACGTATCAAACCAAGATTACCCTCTTCGATTAAATCCAGCAGCGCAAGACCACGATTATTGTAACGACGGGCAATTTTAACCACGAGTCGCAGGTTGCTTTCGATCATGCGGTTACGGGATTTTTCGCAGCCTTTTAAGGCTTTACGGGAAAAGTAAACTTCTTCTTCTGCACTAAGCAGTGGGGAAAACCCTATTTCACCTAAATAGAGTTGTGTGGCATCAAGATTTTTTTGCAGGTCATCTTGAACCTGTTGTTCGAGTCCTAGTTCTTGAACTAAATCAGCGGCGATATCCTCTTTATCGAGATCAAACTCTGCGGCATCAACGGAAAAATCTACTAGTTCTTCTACGGCAGTGCTATTTATGCGGCTCATGATCGAATCTCCCAAACCTAATTTAACTGCTTGTATTACTGCAATTTATTATCCTCCATGCCAAAACAAGGCCCTAAACAATCATTGCTTAGGTAAGTAGTTGAGTGGGTTAACAGACTGACCATGGTAACGAATTTCAAAACGTAACATTACTTGATTAGTACCTGTACTACCCATTTTAGCAATCGTCTGTCCAGCGAGGACATGTTGCTTTTCGTCGACTAAGATCTGATCCGCATGAGCATAAGCACTAAGGTAATCATCACTATGCTTAATAATGACTAAATTACCATAACCCCTAAGCGCACTACCTGCGTATACCACCCGCCCATCTGCTGCAGCTTTGATGATATCTCCACGTTTTCCTGCGATCTTAATACCTTTATTTCCCTGCTCATTGGCAGAGTATGTTCCTATCAATTTACCTCTTACAGGCCATTGCCACTGGCTTACACTATCGGGTAGTGTCGATGTCGGAGCAATAATTGAAGGGTTAATATTTTGTTGGGAACTTGTTGCAGAATACGCAGGCTTTGCTTTCTGATCAAGTGTTTTTTTCGGTGTTTCACTAGATACAGAATTCTGAGAAAAATCATCACTAACTGATTGTTTTTTATTTTGATTATGCTGATGCCCACCTTTACTTGCCGAATTAATTCCACCTAAAGTCGTAGAAGGTTTGCTATTTTGATTATGGTCATATGTTAAATACAAAACCTGACCAGGATAGATGGTATACGATTTATCTAATTGATTAATTTTAGCAATTTCGGCGTAATCTTTGCCTACAGCCCAAGAAATAGAGTAAAGAGTGTCGCCTTTCTTAACTTTATATGAATTAGATTTAATATTGCCTTTGTTGTGCTTTGAATAATTGTGGGAAAGACTTTCGACAGGTGCGGGGCGACTCGCCTGAAAGCTACAGCCCGCAAGCAACAACAGTAAACTGAGGTTTAAAAGTAAACCCGCATTCAACAATAAAAACTCCTTTTTGGGGCTATCTTACTGTTTTAGTAATTTATAAATCGATAAACGCGCTATGCAAGCTCACCATTTACTAAAGGAACAAATTTGACTGTCTCTATCACTTCAGAACTAAAACTATCCAAGTGACGCGTAATCCGCATCAATTGCTGCGTTTCTTCACCCACGGGGATAATTAATACACCGCCTTCGGCTAACTGGGATAATAACGCTTCAGGAACCTTTGCGGCAGCTGCGGTGACCATAATGCCATTATAGGGACTACGATTCTGCCAGCCCTGCCAGCCATCGCCATACTTAAAGGAAACATTATGCAGATCGAGCCGCTTTAATCTTTGCCTTGCTTGGATCTGTAACGTCTTTATACGTTCCACAGTGCAAAGCTCTGGTACTAATTGGGCGAGAATCGCCGCTTGATAACCTGAGCCCGTTCCTACTTCAAGCACCTTATGTGGTTTATGTTGAAGCAGTAACTCAGTCATTCGCGCGACGATATAAGGCTGAGAAATGGTTTGCCCTTGGCCAATAGGTAAGGCTGTATTCTCATAGGCTTTATGGGCTAATGCATTATCAAGAAACAATTCGCGTGGGGTATAGGATATTGCCTTAAGCACGGCTGGATTGCGGATCCCTGCATCCTGAAGCTTTTTCGCTAAATTCACCGCCGATGTTAAGGCAACTCGAGTCATATTTTATCTACCCAATTTTGCAATATCGATAACTGTTTATACGCGGTCAAGTCTACGGTTAACGGAGTGATCGACACATAACCATGAGCAATGGCATGGAAATCGGTACCCTCACTCGCATCTTGTTCAACACCCGGTGGGCCGAGCCAAAAAATTTCTCGTCCTGCGGGATCTTGCGTACACACAATGCCTTCAGCTTTATGCCGCGCTCCAAGGCGCGTCACTCTTATGCCTTTAATCTCATCCAACGGTAAATCCGGCACATTGATATTGAGGATCTGATCACTGGCAATCGGGTGCGCTAATAGCCCCTGCACGATTCGCCGCGCGTAAACGGCGGCAGTGTGATAATGCTTAAAGGCTTTGCCATTAAGCGAAATCGCTACTGCGGGAAAGCCTAAAAAACGCCCTTCCATTGCCGCCGCGACCGTGCCCGAATATAAAGTATCATCCCCCATATTCGCGCCAGCATTGATGCCCGATACCACCATATCCGGCTCACCATCACAGAGCTCCCGTATGGCTAAGTGGACGCAATCTGTTGGTGTACCGTACACCGAAATATAACCATTATCTAACCTATTAATTCTTAATGGATTAGTCAAGGTTAAAGAGTTACTTGCACCGGAACAATTACGATCAGGTGCGACCGTCATCACAGTGGCGATTTCGGCAAGCGCCTCCGTTAAGGCTTTTATTCCCGGCGCATTCACCCCATCATCATTGCTGACAAGGATGCGGATCATAAAGTGGACTCGCCATTGTCGATTAGATTGACCTCTGCAACATCGCTTTCAGCTGCAGTATTTGCCTCAGGAGCATTCGTATCCGGCGTAACTGTCGCTTGCCATTGCAGCTCTTTCACATCTTGATAATCAACCAGCTCTCTTAACAGCGATGTCGAAAAGCTACCCGCAGGTAAAATAAACTCAAGTACCAATCCATCTGCGGTTTGCTCGTATTTAAGTCCTTGAGGTTCCAGTAGCAATGGGCGGCGTTCCTGCTCAAGACCTGCGTGCTCAAGGCCGTAGCAATCGTCGCCCAGCTCAGCCATGGCTTGGGTTTCAACCTCAGCGGCTTCGCCCTGCGGCAGCATTTTTCCGCGGCCCCAGAGTGGCGCAGAAAGTTGAATATCCTTCTCAATCAAACGTTTTAATACCACTAAATCCCATTCAGGCGTAACGAAAAAGCTTTTGCTGCCCGCCAGCATCACACAATCCCCCGCTAAGGGTTTAGTGCCATAATTCGCTAAACGATAGGAGACAACGGTATTGAATAGATTGGAGCGCACCGCAGACAGATACATGCTGCGTTTATTACGGTCTTTCACCTTTTTGCCCGCTAGCATTTGCCGACCAAGCACCAGGTTTTTACCATCATGCCCAAAACGCTGCTCACCAAAATAATTGGGCACACCTATTTGGCTGACTTTCTCGATGCGGCTGATAATGTCTTCCACGTTTGTGACATTGCGCAGGGTAAGGATAAAACGGTTGCCCAAGAGCGCGCCAATACGTAATTTTTTGCTGTGGCGACTACTGGATAATATGGTTAAACGCTCGCTGTTTAGCTCGCTCCACGCAGGGGTTTCTTTACCTGGGATACGAATGCCAAACCACTGTTCTGTGATGGCATTTTTATCTTTTTGTCCTGCATAGGTCACTTCTTTGGGATGAACCTTAGCGAACTTCGCCAGCATTTCAGCCACTTGTACCGTGTTCAATCCATCCTTACGAATGTGGACTAAATGATGTTCGCCCTCGCCCGAAGGGCTAAAAGGCAAAATCTCTTTCACGATAAAGTCGCTGTTAACGGTTCTTAAATCTGCGGTGCCCGTCGGTTTGCCGTACAGGTAATGTAGTTCGCTCATGGGTCTTTCTTATCTCTTAAAGTTGCAGGCTATTGGCGGCTGAGTAATACGACGGCTTCGACCGCGATGCCTTCTTTACGGCCGGTAAATCCGAGTTTTTCTGTGGTAGTGGCCTTGACGTTGATATCAGCAATATCAGCATTAAGATCGGCTGCCAGCACGTGGCGCATATCCTCGATATGCGGCGCCATCTTAGGCGCCTGGGCAATAATAGTGACATCCAGATTACCCAGCTCAAATCCCTTCGCCCGCGCTAAGGCATAACAATGACGCAGCAAAACACGACTATCGGCGCCCTTATAGGCGGCATCGGTATCAGGGAAATGTTTACCTATATCCCCAAGGGCCATCGCCCCTAAAATGGCATCGGAGATGGCATGCAGCACTACATCACCATCGGAATGAGCTACCAGTCCAGTTTCGTAGGGTACTTCGACCCCGCATAAAATTAACGGGCGCGGTTCACCAAATTTATGAACATCAAAACCATGGCCGATACGGATTTTCATGACTTATTTCCTAACGTATTTAATCAATTGCGCAATTCACTCAGCTTGCCTTCAAGCATTTGCGCGCAGTAAAAAAAGCTCTGCTAACTCCAAATCATCGGGATGGGTAACTTTAATGTTATCCGCCCGCCCAGCGACTAATCCAGGGGAAATTCCCGCCCATTCCATCGCCGAGGCTTCATCGGTCACAACGGCCCCTGCGGCAAGCGCTGCTTTTAAATGCAATCGCAACAAGGAGGTTGGGAATAACTGCGGCGTCAAGGCATGCCAGAGATTATCGCGGCAAACGGTCGAGCTGATTTCACCTAAGCTATTGGCGCGCTTCATGGTATCGCGGACTGGCATCGCCAAAATGGCACCTTGGGGAAAGTGCACCCGCGAAGCCAGCAATTTATCTATGTCTTGCGCCGTTAAGCAGGGTCTAGCCGCATCGTGTACTAAAGCCCAACCATTGTCGGGCGCCTTATCGAGTGCCGCCAGCACTGAGTCGGCGCGCTCAGAGCCGCCAATAACAGTCACCAGCTTGGGATGCTTGGCCTGGGGCAACGCGGCAAACTCGGTATCCTCAGGATGCAGCGCGACAATCACTTGGTTAATTTGCGGATGGGACAATAACTTGTCTAAGGTATGAGCCAGAATGCTTTGTCCCAACAAAGTTAAATATTGCTTGGGTTTACCCGCGCCCATGCGGCTGCCAATCCCTGCGGCTGGCACAATCGCAACCACATTAGGTGAGAAAGGATCCAGCTGAATAGCGACTTCTGTTTCAGTCTGTGGCGCGGCTTCTAAGACGATATCCATTTGTGCTCCGTTACTGCGAGGGACTCGATACTGCACGGTCACCGCCCACCACGCGATAGAAGGTTTCGCCCTCTTTCACCATGCCAAGCTCGTTACGCGCCCGCTCTTCAATCGCTTCGGTACCACTCTTAAGATCGATAATTTCTTCTTTAAGCACTTGGTTACGCTCATTGAGTTTTGCATTACCATCTTGCTGAGCCGCAATCTGTTTTTGCAGAACAAAGTATTCGGGCAGACTGTTATCGCCCGACCACAGCCGATATTGCAGTAAACCGAGTAGCACTATGAGTGCAATGACAAAAAATTTCATGGAGGAATTAGCGTCAATGTCTTGGATTAAAAAAAGATACTGCAGATAGTACAACAAAAAAGGCCACCAAGTGGTGGCCTTTTTACATCGGTCGGCTAAATTACGCCTGACCTTTGATTTCCTTCAAACCGCGATACGGTGCTTTTTCACCTAATTGCTCTTCGATACGTAGCAATTGGTTGTATTTAGCCACACGGTCAGAACGGCACAGTGAACCGGTCTTGATTTGGCCAGCCGCAGTACCTACCGCTAAATCAGCGATAGTAGCGTCTTCAGTTTCACCGCTACGGTGTGAAATCACCGCAGTGTAACCCGCCGCTTTTGCCATACGGATAGCCGCTAAGGTTTCAGTTAATGAACCGATTTGGTTGAACTTGATCAGGATTGAGTTTGCAATGCCGTTCTCGATACCACGGGTTAAAATCTTAGTGTTGGTTACGAATAAATCGTCGCCCACTAATTGGATCTTGTCGCCCATGATCTTAGTTTGGTATGCCCAACCATCCCAATCTGACTCGTCCAGACCGTCTTCGATAGAGACAATTGGATATTGTTCAGTCAGTGACTTCAGGAAGTCAGAGAAACCGTTTGAATCGAATACTTTGCCTTCGCCAGACAGGTTATATTTACCGTCTTTGTAGAACTCAGAAGCCGCACAGTCTAATGCCAGAGTCACGTCAGTACCCAGCTTGTAACCCGCTAATTCAACGGCTTCTTTGATTACCGCTAATGCATCGGCGTTAGAAGACAGGTTAGGAGCGAAACCACCTTCGTCACCCACAGAAGTGCTTAAACCTTTACCGTGCAGTACTTTTTTCAGGGTGTGGAAAATCTCAGCGCCCATACGTAAAGCTTCGCGGAAGTTTTTCGCGCCAACAGGTTGCACCATGAACTCTTGGATATCAACGTTGTTATCCGCGTGCTCGCCACCGTTGAGGATGTTCATCATAGGCACTGGCATAGCGTATTGGCCAGGTGTGCCGTTTAATTCCGCAATGTGAGCGTATAAAGGCATGCCTTTAAATGCCGCAGCCGCTTTAGCCGCCGCTAAGGACACAGCGAGAATCGCGTTAGCACCTAACTTGTCTTTGTTTTCAGTGCCGTCTAAGTCGATCATGATTTGATCAAGTTCGGCTTGGGCAGTCGCATCTTTACCGATTAACGCAGCACGGATAGGACCGTTTACGTTAGCCACAGCAGTTAATACACCTTTACCTAAGTAACGGCTCTTGTCGCCATCACGCAGTTCTAGTGCTTCGCGGCTACCGGTAGAAGCACCAGATGGCGCAGCCGCCATACCGATAAAACCACCTTCTAAATGCACTTCGGCTTCAACTGTTGGGTTACCACGAGAATCCATAATCTCGCGACCAATCACGTTAATAATCTTAGCCATATTACCCTCGATTTAAGTTTAAAAGAGAAAAGAAAAAACCAATACCAATGGGAATTAACAGATGTAGAGTACGACCAAAATCTTTAAATTCCGTTTACTATTTCCGTCTAGACGCATGTCGTTTATACACATGGGTATGAGTTTTGACTCATGTTTACGCGGCCTGAGTGTAACAAAAGGCCGGGCCCACTGTCGCGGGTCCGGCCTTAAAATTTATTTCTTCAGATCACGTTTTTGATGTGCACTCGCGGCAGCAACGAAACCTTCGAACAATGGATGACCATCGCGTGGGGTCGAAGTAAATTCTGGGTGGAATTGACCCGCTACAAACCAAGGATGATCTTTGAGCTCAATCATCTCAACCAGTTTACGGTCAGAAGATAAACCACTAAATACCAGACCCGCTTGTTCTAAACGTTCTCTGTACTTATTGTTCACTTCGTAACGGTGACGGTGACGCTCAACACAAGTGTTACCTTTGTACGCTTGCGCCGCTTTTGAGCCTTCCAGCAGATGACATAACTGTGCACCTAAACGCATAGTGCCACCTAAGTCAGAGGCTTCATGGCGCTGTTCAACATTACCTTCTTCGTCAACCCATTCAGTGATTAAGCCAACCACTGGGAATGGCGTTGCTTTGTTGAATTCGGTTGAGTGAGCATCGGCCATGCCAGCAACGTTACGGGCAAATTCAATCAGTGCCACTTGCATACCTAAACAGATACCAAAGTATGGCAGGTTGTTTTCACGGGCAAATTTAGCCGCCTGAATCTTACCTTCCACACCGCGCTCACCGAAGCCACCTGGGACTAAGATACCGTCTAAACCTTGTAAGACTTCATCGCCTTTGGCTTCTACGGTTTGTGAGTCGATATACTTGATAGTCACAGATACGCGATTTTTCAGACCTGCGTGCTTTAACGCTTCGTTGACTGATTTATAGGCGTCTGGCAGTTCGATGTATTTACCCACCATACCAATCACGACTTCGCCGTTTGGATTAGCTTCTTGGTAAATGACGTTTTCCCACTCAGACAAATCAGCTTCGCGGCATTCTAAGCCAAAACGCTTAACCACTAAGTCATCTAAACCCTGTGAGCGCAGCAGCGCAGGGATCTTGTAGATGCTGTCGACGTCTTTTAATGAAATAACTGCACGTTCTTCAACGTTACAGAATAACGAAATCTTCGCACGCTCGTTGGCAGGAATCGCACGGTCGCCACGGCAGATCAATACGTCTGGTGCAATACCGATAGAACGCAACTCTTTCACTGAATGTTGAGTCGGTTTCGTTTTCACTTCGCCCGCAGCACCAAGGAATGGCACTAAGGTTAAATGCATAAACAGGGTACGATCGCGGCCCAGTTCAACGCCTAATTGGCGAATAGACTCAAGGAATGGCAGTGATTCGATATCACCCACAGTACCGCCGATTTCAACGATAGCCACATCGTGACCTTCGCCACCAGCTAATACTTTTTCTTTGATCGCGTTAGTGATGTGCGGGATCACCTGAATTGTCGCGCCTAAATAGTCACCGCGACGTTCTTTACGTAATACTTCTTCGTAAATACGGCCTGTGGTGAAGTTGTTGCGACGATTCATCTTAGTGCGGATGAAACGCTCATAGTGGCCTAGGTCGAGGTCTGTTTCTGCGCCGTCCTCAGTCACAAACACTTCACCATGTTGCGTTGGGCTCATGGTACCTGGATCAACGTTAATGTATGGGTCCAGTTTCATGATGGTTACATTGAGACCACGGGCCTCTAAAATTGCGGCTAATGAAGCGGCTGCAATGCCTTTACCTAGTGATGAAACCACACCACCAGTAACGAAGATATACCTTGTAGTCATGCTGAACCTGAGAAAATGAGTTTGAAAATACGTGCTTGTAAGAAAGCACTAGGACGGGGCAGTAGTATACCAAAGGTGTTGCCATTCGACAAACACCAATCCGGATAATTTGCCCTTTATCTTGGCTCGCCCTGTTTAACCTTATCCCAGTAGGCATCTAACTCTTCTAAGCTATGTTCTTCTAATGCTTTATTATTTTGTCTCGCAAATGCCTCTACACCTTTAAAACGGCGTTCAAATTTAACATTGGCTTGGCGCAGCGCTTGTTCTGGGTCCACCTTTAAATGACGCGCCAAATTCACCACTGCAAATAATAAGTCACCCATTTCGGCCTGAACTTTGGCTTGGTCGAGCGTTGGCTGGTTCACCTCCGCCAGCACTTCCTCAATTTCCTCATGGATTTTTGCGACAACGGGCTCAAGCTCAGGCCAATCGAACCCAACGCGCGCGACCCGCTGTTGAATTTTGATAGAACGGGATAACGCTGGCTGTGCGCGCGGAATATCATCCAGCACAGAAACCTCGCTTGGTGAAGTCACCCCAGCCGCTAATGCCTTTTGTTCACGCTCGCTGGCTTTGATTGCTTCCCAATTGGCCTTCATCTGCTGACTACTGGCATCGGCCTCAAACGCGGCTTCACCAAATACATGGGGATGACGGCGGGTGAGTTTGTCGGTGATTTTATTGACGACAGTGCTGAAATCGAACCTGCCCTGCTCTTTACCTAGCTGGCAATAAAATACCACTTGGAATAATAAATCGCCGAGTTCATCGGGTAATTCGTCTAGGGCTAAACGTTCAATCGTGTCGGCCACTTCATAGGCCTCTTCGAGGGTAAAAGGCACTATGGTTTGAAAGGTCTGCGCCTTATCCCAAGGACAACCCGTTTGCGGATCGCGCAGCTTCTCCATAATCTTCAGTAGCGGCGCAACATCGGTTGCAGAAAATGCTGTTGCTGAAAGCTCAGAAATAGAAGGCGTGGTATGGGAGGTCATGCTGATATCCTTTCAAGAGAGTCGACACAGGTGCAGGATGCGTAAACAGGAATACACTCAAGCTAAGTCGCAACGAAGGCTGTAATAAGGGCAATAAAACGCTAATAATAAAGTAGCCAAGCTCAAAGTGCTATTTTGAGTCTGGTATTAGGTTTTAATGAAGAGGATATGCCCCATTGCGAGCTAAATGCCTTTTGAAGTTCGGAATGAGCTAAAACTGGTTGACCAAATTATTGTAATGTTAGAACGTAGCTTATTGTATCAGTAGCGATTTAAATGAACGTAGGACTCTCATTGGAAACCATGATAAATCTTCTAATAATATTATTCATTTTTGCATCGTTTAGTGCATTACTCTCAGAGATTCATTGCCGTATTCAGATAAAAATCATTGCTAGAAGTAAAACTAAAATTCTTTCATTGATGCACTGTTTGCTAATGACACCTCTTGCAGTGTTACCGGTATTGTTTATGACAGAACTCAGGAGTATAACTTCAGCACTTTTACTCACAGAGCTGGAAAAGGCAATGATTGAACTCGGTGTTGTAATTATTTTCGTGTTACCGTCAATTTACATTGTTTTAGTTCGATACTCTGGATTGATAGATAAAATAGATAACTGGCGAAAGAGTTAACTAAATTTCTCTCCCAATTGTGCGTTAGTAAAGTGGCATTTAGTTAACTCTTACATCAAAAAAATTAACCCAATTTTAGTAATGCTAAAGAGTTCTGCCCTTATCAGTTATCAACTTCACCAATGAGAAAATGTGGCGCGAGTATCAGCCTGAGTTCGAGGCCGAAATACTATCAAGCAAGGTCAACAATCTGTCTGACGTGAGAATTTAATAATGAGAAAGCTAATACAATATCAAGTGATTACCCATAAAACTGTATAAAGTCCGCTACCACAAAAAAGCAAATTCCTATAGCATCATTTATACCAATTCACATGGATATGGCTGCGGCCAAGTCCAACAAGCGATTTATGCCCCGCAAACAGCACAGCGCATAAATACTAAGAAGTCACGTGTCATCGAGTCCGAGCGATAAATTTAGATGAAGCTTAAGTTTGAAGTACAGCCAAAAGTAGGAATCGGCCCTGTTAAGCTAGGGATGGATCGTATTTCTGCAATTGCCAGTATGGGCTTAGAGCCGGATAGCTTTAAGAAAACACCAATGAGTCAGCATCCAACTGATTCATTTTATGAGGCGGGCTTTCAAATATTCTACGAAGGTGAAGCTCCAAAAGTAGAGAGTATCGAGCTATCTCGCTGTTGCGGCTTCGAAGCTACGCTATCTGGTGAGAACATGCTTGAACTTCAGGTTTCTGAGGCACTTTTAAAAATAGAGAGTGCAACTGGTCACAAGCCTGCAACAGAAGATGAGGGTTATACCTATGAGGTTCCAAGTCTTGGTCTGTGGCTTTGGCGGCAATCAAATGAACCAAATGATGAAGAAAGTTTATATTTTTCAACAATCGGTGTTGGTAAGGTCAACACGTAACAAGTCAAAGCTCGCGGACTTAGTAAAGCTGTCACCTTTTTATTCCAAAAAGCCGCCGTCTTCACCAGGCTGGTGTTTGAGGCGTTAATCCATAGAAATATTAATTCGAAACCGATGAGTTAGAGTACAAAATCTAGCAAGCTTTTGTCCCAAAACGGGACACGTACCTTCTTTCAAACCGACAGATTACGCCGATACCAAAAAGGTGAGCCATGGAGATTAGCGAGACGCCCCTCCGCCCCACGGATGGGGCGGTCGAGCATCCAAGGACGGACTTGCTGCGCGTCGGGGAGCAAGTGCCATGGCTCATCCATCAATCTTCCGCAGCTTTCAATTGGCCAAATAAGTGATTTAGCCGTATTAGGTATTAGCACTCCTATTTTAACACTTTTTACCCTACAAACTCCCAAATACAAAAAAGCGGTAGCGCTTTATGCCCTACCGCTTTTTACAACGCATCATCACAGCGTCGAGAATTACAATCTGCGCGCTTCTATCACGCTATCGACTTGGGAGAGCTTAGATAACACCCGCGATAAGCCATCGAGATTATAAAGTTCTAATTCCAGCTCAATGGCTGCCGTCTGATTCTTAATATCCGATGACGAGCTCATGGCGAGTACATTGGACTTTTCGGCGGCGAGTACTGAGGTGAGATCCCGCAATAAGCCGCTGCGATCATGTGCCAAGACGCGCAGGCGCATGCGATAACCGCCGGAGTAATTTTCGCCCCAAACTACATCGACGCCACGCTCTGGGTGAACGCGCATCAACTCTTTCACCTGCTCACAGTCGGAGCGATGCACCGAAATACCGCGCCCTTTAGTGATAAAGCCTAAAATCTCATCCCCAGGCACGGGCTGGCAGCAACGGGCGATATGGCTGAGTAAGTTACCCACGCCATTCACTTCCACCTGCCCACGGCTGTTGGTACCAGATTTGGGTTGGCTCTTCTTAACTAATTCTTCAACTGCATCTTCTTCGCTCGCCTCATCGAGGCGTAACTTACTTTGGATATGGTTAACAACCTGATGTAAACGCACATCCCCGCCGCCGATGGCCGCAAGCAAGTCGTCCATACTCGCCATATTAAAACGCTCAACGGCGATGGCAGCATCTTTGATTTTAAGGCTCACTCGCGCCAACTCGGCTTCGAGCATTTCTTTACCGGCGATAATGTTTTTATCGCGGTCCTGCTGCTTAAACCAATGCTGAATTTTCGAGCGCGCCCGCGAGGTGCGGATATAGCCTAAGTTTGGATTGAGCCAATCGCGCTTAGGATTAGGGTGCTTCGAGGTAATGATCTCGATACGCTCACCCGTTTCAACCTGATAAGTAAACGGCACAATGCGGCCATCAACCTTAGCGCCGATGCACTTATGGCCGACCTGCGAGTGAATATAGTAGGCAAAGTCGAGCACGGTTGAGCCGAGTGGTAAATCGACCACTTCACCGCTTGGGGTAAACACATAGACTCGGTCTTCAAACACTTGGCTGCGGACTTCTTCGACCAAGTTGCCGCTTTCGACCACGTCTTCCTGCCATTGCAGAATTTTACGCAGCCAATTGATTTTTTCTTCGTAACCGCTTTGCTTACCGGAGTGATTACCCTCTTTGTATTTCCAGTGCGCGGCAACCCCAAGCTCTGCATCTTCATGCATATCTTGGGTACGAATTTGAATTTCAACGGTTTTACCCTCAGGCCCCACCACAACCGTATGGATGGATTGATAACCGTTAGGTTTAGGGTTGGCCACGTAGTCGTCGAACTCGCGTGGAATATGATGCCAAAGAGTGTGCACTACGCCTAAGGCGCCATAACAGTCCTGCAAACGCTCTGTGACAATCCGCACGGCGCGCACGTCAAACAACTCATCAAACTTGAGGTGTTTGCCCTTCATCTTGCGCCAGATGCTGTAGATATGTTTTGGACGACCATACACCTTAGCGCGGATATGATCCTCATCGAGGCGCTGCTGCAACTGTTCAACAAATTTTTCGATATAGACTTCGCGGTCTAACCGTTTACCATCAAGCTGTTTGGCAATGTCCTTGTAGGTATCTGGATGCAGATAACGGAAGGAAATATCTTCTAATTCCCACTTTAACTGACCAATCCCCAAACGGTTAGCGAGCGGCGCATAGATATCGGCAATTTCGCGGGCCAGCAAGACGCGGGTTTCTTCGTCGGCATTTTTCACGGCGCGCAGCAAACAAACACGCTCGGCCAGTTTTATCACCACGGCGCGCACGTCTTCGACCATCGCCAGCAACATGCGGCGGATATTGTCGATTTGCGGCTCGGTTGAGCGGCTATTGGGATTGATTTTTAACGCGCCAATAGCATCCATGGTCACCACGCTGGCGACTAAACGCGCCAGCGGCTCACCAAACTTTTCTTTGATCGCTTCTTCGTCTAATAAGCCCGCATCAAACACCACAAACAGGATGGCCGCTTGCAGCGTCTCAATGTCCATATTCAGAGGCGCGAGGATTTCAATCATCTCGCGGGCACGTTCGAGCAGTTCTCTTTTCGCGGCAGGACTCTTAGCGGGTAAAGCATCGACCTGCTCAATCAGGGCGAGTAAGGTTTGCGCCTCCTCGACATGACTAACATAGCGAGCCACCCACTCTTCAAGATGAAAATCGGGATCATTAAAGTGCGCTTCGCGAACAGAGACCATCTAATTTATTTCCTTATTCGTGCTCAGAGAAAAGTGGCACCACCTCGGCACTCCTATCTTCAGCATTGGCACGGACTTGTCAAACCCAACGAGACGAAACTTCACATTTTTTACGTTATTCAAACGCTTTGCTTACTTTACACTCAAATAACACGGGCAAGTGAAGCAACCTTGCCCGACCGATAAGCCTTATTTTGCAAGCTCAAACAACGCCATGGCTTCGATATGATGTGTCTGTGGGAACATATCAATTAAGCCTAACTTTTGTAACTTGTAGCCACGTTCGAGCAACACCGCACTGTCGCGGGCTAAGCTCGCCGGATTACAAGACACATACACCACTTGGCGGGGTTTCATCTTCTTAAGCCATTGCAAACTCTCAAATGCACCCGCGCGTGCTGGATCGAGTAGCAATTTATCAATCTTACCCATCCAAGGCTCGCAGGATAAATCGGCACTTAAGTCGCCATGGTAAAAGGTTAAATTGCTTAAGCCATTTGCCGCCGCGTTTTCACGGGCTTGGCTAACCATTTCTGGCACCCCTTCAACCCCAATCACTTCGGCGCCCAGTTTAGCTAAAGGCAAACTGAAGTTCCCCATACCACAGAAGAGATCGAGAATGCGCTCACCCGGCTGCGGTGCTAACCAGTCTAACGCCTGCGCCACCATGGCCTTGTTAATTTGCGCATTGACTTGCACAAAGTTGCCAGGGGTAAAGGTTAAGCTCACAGGCGTTGCATCGGCTTTATCATCGAGCAGCTGATAGACGGGCAATAACAGCGAGCCATTCACCCCATGGAACTCGCCGTTGTTATCCTGCAAACAAATATGGATTTGATGCTGCTCGGCAAACTGCGCAAGCTTTGCCATATCCTTATCATTTAAGGATTTAGTGATCCGAATTACCGCAAAATGACCATTGTCGGCATCAATCAATTCTAAGTGCCCAAGACTCGATTTGGCCGCAAGTTGATTAAGTAACTTAGCAAACGGGGCGATTAAATCCGCTAAGGGCTTAGCCAAGACTAAACAGCTATCAATAGGTACGACTTGGTTGCTGCTCGAGGCACGAAACCCAAGGCTTAACTGCTTGGTATTTTTATCAAATAGGGTCGCAAGGCGTGCGCGGCGGCGATAGTGCCAGCCTTCGCCGGTCAATGCGGGCACTGAGTTGCCTTCGGCGCCAGCAAATTTGGCCATAATATCAATCAAGGCCGCCGACTTATGCTCACGCTGGCCAGCTAATGACATATGCTGCAAATCACAGCCACCACAGCTTTGGTAGTGTGGACATAACGGCGTGACTCGCTCAGCGCTTGGCGTCTCGATTTTAATCAGCTTGGCTCGGGCATAGTTTTTCTTTTGTTCGGTCAGCTGCGCCTGCACAGTTTCACTGGGCAAGGCGCCGGGGATAAATACGACTTTTCCCTGATGTTGTGCTATACCTGCCCCAAGGTGATCGAGCTGTTGCACGCTAAAGGATTGCTTCGTGGACAATTGCTTGGAACTATTTGGTTTTGCTTTAAAAAATTGTGCCATTTCGGCCTCTAAATCAATAAAAAACTGGTCAAGACCGCCCTTTTTCTGGCAGTCTTATAAAATTATATCGTCCCTAGAACTTAGGAAACTGCGCTGCGGCTATGAACCCTGTCAACAACATGACCAAATACAGCTTACGTTCCTGGGTTCTGGTGCTTGCGCTTGCGCCGACGATCTTAGTCGGTATTCTGCTGGGCAGCTACTTTACCATAAATCGCTTCTATGAACTCGAAGATACGCTGATTGAACAGGGCAGTAATATTATCGAGCCTTTAGCGATTGCCAGCGAAGTGGGACTGGTCGGTAATGATAGGGAAGCAACAAAAAGACTCCTTGCCGCAGCCCAACTCAATAAATCCACGCTGGTTAAATCGATTGCGATTTTTGATATCCATAATCAACTCTTTGTCACATCGCACTACCATAAAGATTTCGAGATCATGCGCTACAAAGAGGCGCTAACCAATCTGCATAAAACCGAAATTGAACATGTAGGCGACAGCCTTATTCTACGCACACCGATCTTTGCAACCGCTCAGCCTACGGGTGGCGAGCCTGCAAATTTTGATATCCAAACCGATAATGGCGAGTTGCTCGGCTATATTTCGGTAATTATCAATAAAGAACGCGCCTTGCTAGAGCAACACAGAGCCGCCGTGGCCGCCTTTATTATCGTGTTGATAGGGGTGCAATTGAACCTGTTGTTTACCTTTCGTCTGGTTAAAAACGTCACCCAGCCGATTACCGAAATGGTGCGGGTGGTCGCCAAAATCCGTGAGGGTAAACTGGATGCGCGGCTCGAAGGCAATCTTATCGGCGAGCTGGATCTGCTAAAACGCGGCATTAATGCCATGGCAGGATCATTATCGGAATACCACGATGAGATGCAGCAAAATATCGATCAGGCGACCTCGGATCTGCGAGAAACCTTAGAGCAGATTGAGATCCAAAACGTCGAGCTCGATTTAGCCAAAAAACGCGCGTTAGAAGCCAGCCGCATTAAGTCAGAGTTTTTGGCGAATATGTCCCATGAACTGCGAACACCGCTTAATGGTGTGATTGGTTTTGCCCGTCAGCTCGTTAAAACCCCGCTGCACTCGAGCCAAGTCGATTACATTAATACCATTGAGCGCAGCGCGACTAACCTACTGGCGATTATCAACGATATCCTCGACTTCTCTAAACTCGAAGCCGGTAAAATGGTGCTAGAAAGCATGCCATTTGGTTTAAGGGAAACCTTGGGTGAAACTATCACCTTAATCTCCGGTAGCGCGCAGGCCAAAGGGCTTGAGTTAGTGGTTGATATTGCGCCGAATGTCCCCGACAACGTTAATGGCGATGCCATGCGTGTGTGTCAAATTATCAATAACTTAGTGGGCAATGCTATCAAGTTTACCGACTCAGGCAGCGTACTGGTTAAATTAGAATTACAAGCGCAGACCGATGAACAAGTGGTACTGCGCTGTGATGTTATCGATACCGGGATTGGGATTGATGAAAGTCAGCAAGACTTCCTGTTCCAAGCCTTTGGTCAAGCGGACTCCTCGATTTCCCGCCGCTTTGGCGGAACAGGGCTTGGATTAGTCATCACCAAACGCCTCGTCAATCAAATGGGCGGCCAAATTGGCTTTACCTCTTCGGTGGATAAGGGCTCTAACTTCTGGTTCACCCTACCATTAGGCCTTGGTCAATTCCAAATTGGTGATTCGCTACCGCTTGAAAAACTGAAAGATAAAACCGTGCTCTTTTATGAGCCCAGAGTGCTCACCCATTCAGTGATTAGTCGCCAACTAACACAGTGGGATACTAAGGTCACTCATCATCAACATATTCCTAGTTTGCAGACAACCCTATCAACGACTGAGCATCCGTTTGATTATGTGTTATTAAGTTGCCATGGATTTAGCAATCCCAATCAACTGGTGAGTACGTTAAATCTAGCCAAGACAAAAACAGATTGTTTAGTCGTGCTATTCGACTGCCAAGAGCAAGACATGTTAAGTCAGTTTATTCGCCCCAATGCTGACGTGGTATTGTCTCTGCCAGTAAGCGAGCACCAACTGGCGCGTAATATGCTCTATCCACCAATGGAATATGACCTATTACCACCCGCAAGTATTACAGTTCCAGCGGCACGCCAATCGCTTACCGTATTAGCGGTGGACGATAACTTCGCCAATTTAAAACTGATTGATACGCTGCTTAACGAACTAGTCACTACCGTTATCGCCGTCAATAGCGGTGAAGAAGCGGTAAAACAGGCGAAGACTCGCACTTTTGATCTTATCTTTATGGATATCCAGATGCCGGGCACCGATGGCATCAGTGCGACCAAGCAAATTCGCCAAGGGTCGATGAACCGCAATACGCCGATTATTGCCGTGACCGCCCATGCCATTGCCGAGGAACGTGAGCTAATTTTAGGTAGTGGCATGGATGGTTATTTGCCCAAACCCATAGATGAAGCCGCACTTAAAGCAGAGATTAACCGCTGGATTACTCGGCCCAAATTCACTCACTTTGATTTACATACCCTCAACTGGGATCTTTGCTTAACCCAAGCTAACCATAAGTCTGACCTAGCCTTAGATATGCTACGCATGTTATTGGAATCGTTACCTCAAACGGTCTCGGCGATAGAGACGGCACTGAGTCAAAACGATCAAACCACGATGCTCAGCACTATTCATAAACTTCATGGTGCCAGTTGCTATTGCGGGGTGCCGACCACACAGCGATTATGCCAAGAGATTGAATCGGCATTGAAACGTGATGCCCGTGTCGAGGATCTCGAACCGGAAATACTAGAGTTACTTGATGAGCTAACTAAGGTAGAATCGGCGGCAAAACAAGTGCTATCACAGCTATCAGCGGAAATAACAGATGACCAAAAAAACGGGCTTCTTTAAGCGTTTAAAAGCGCTAGAACTACCACAGAAAAAACTCTTTGCCATTGCCCTTTGCCAACGAATGTTGCCTAACTATCAACTGTTTTCAGAGGTTTGTGAGTTTGGTGATCCTGCGGTATTAAGCACTGTGCTCGAGCTTCTTTGGCAATCCCAGTACGACAATAAGCTGAAATTCAACATCGATGTGCATCTGCAACGCTTAGAAGATAACACCCCAGATCCTGTCGATTTTGATAGCTATGGCGTATACCCAGCAATGGATGCCGTGGTTGCACTTTCCACTTTGCTTGGGGCGATTCAAACCAACCTTGAGGAAGATATAACCAATATCAGCAAGTTATCCTCAAGCACTGTGGCGAACTATATCGAGACTATCAGCGATGTAGAGTTAACCGATGATGCCTTAGATGACTACGTCTTCGCCCATGAAGTGATGGAAGAAGAGCGCGCGCTACAAAATATCCTGCTGGAAATTATCGAAGAAAACCCTAAGATCACTGCCGAATTAGTGAAGGGTTTACGCAAAGAGATTATCGAAGCGGGTGTATCGAATATCGGGATCAGCGTCGCATAATAAACCCGTTTAAGGTCTAGGGTTTATATCTTCAGTTGCCTTGAAAATCCGGTGATGTTACCTAACATTTTTACTGCTTAGGTAGCATCAACGACGGGTTTGAATCACCGGAGGATAGAGTTAACTCTATAACCCATTCAAAATGAAAAAAATTGTTTATCAAGGTTTTATTTTAACCAATAGCGAAGGCCGTACCGATACCTGGAAACTCACCATAGGCGGGCAAAACCGTATTGGTTCTCTATTTGAATTACGCCGTTTAGTGAATTATTACCGTGAGCTTGGGATTGTGCCCGCCACCCGCGCGAGCCTGCAAGATGCTAAGCAAACGCAAAACTCCATGAGCCAAAATACTTTAAAACCCCGTAAACGTTAATCTTAAGCCATTGAAAAAAGTTCGGGCGCTTTGGATTGCATAAACTCGATAAACACCTTCACTTTCAGCGGTTGCTGACTACGTTGGTGATATAGAATCGAAATCCTACGTTGTTCGCCAATCCATTCCGGTAAGAGCACTTTTAAACGCCTTTCTTTAATCTGTTGTTTTACAAATAATTCTGGCCCATACAGAATACCACCATGGTCTAAGGTCGCCTGAATCGCGCCATGGAGATCCGTGAGCGTGAGTTTTGTTGGGCCATTAAAATAGAAAGACTCGCCATTAGGATGCTTTAAATGCCAATTAAACAGCGGCCAAACTTTGATCAACTGATGGTTTTCAAGATCATCGGGATGGATCAATTCAGGGGCATGGGCTAAATATTCCGGCGTCGCAAACAAACGATAATCAAGCTCACCTAAAGTACTCGACACCCAAGAAGAATCAGGCTGTGCACCACCGACAATCGCGACATCAATCCCTTTATCAATTAAATCCACTAACTCATTGCTTTGGGAAATGTGTAAACGAATATCGGGATATAAACGGCCAAACTCGTTTAATGCGTGAATAAAGATAATTGAAATAATTGAGATTGGCGCAGCTATCCGCAATGTGCCTTCAGGTTTATCGCTGCCAATGCCACTGAGCTCATCGAACTGTGCAATCGCACTCTGATATCGCTGAAATAACGCTAAACCTTCCTCGGTTAATCGCAGCTTGCGGGTACTTCGCATAAACAATTGCTTATCGAGTTTTTCTTCAAGCTTGGCCAGCTTACGGCTCACGGTGGCGATAGGCATATCGAGCACTTTCGCGGCTTGAGAAAAACTGCCCGCATTCACCAAATGCACAAACAGATAAATTAACTGCAGCTCAGCGCCAACATCATCAGCCATGTTCAATCCCATCGTTTAGCGTGAGTGCCGCTCATAGGTATAAGGCACTAACTCATTGTGTTTTAAACGTAGAATTATTCATTTCTACGACCATAGCGCAATAGCCTCGAAGGCTAATCCTATGCTATTTTGCCCATAAATTTACTGTGCTAGCACCGATTATTGTCAATTCGCTGAGATAGTCGCTGGGACGCTCTTGCTCAGCATGAATAAGATTAAGCGTCAGTAAGCTTGTATTACAGGATAAGAAACACAAAAGGATGAGTGAGGGATATGACCATTTTAACCCCTCTGTTTGCCGTCTTCGGGATCATGCTGCTCGGCACACTTGTGCAAAAACTGCGTTTTCTCCCAGTAGAAACCGACCAAGTGCTTAATCAATATGTTTACTATATTGCGTTTCCTGCCGTTCTCTTGATTGCTCTGGCACAGCAACCGATTGAGGAAATTCTGCAATGGCGGTTTATCGCAGGCTACAGTGCCGCCATGCTGGTGATTTATATCATTTGTATTGGTATATCCTTTGTCGCCAACCCTAAGCAACACGCTATTGCGGCAGTTCGCGCCCTCAATGCCACCTTTGGCAATACCGCATTTATTGGTATTCCGCTGCTGGTGATTATATTTCCTGAACAACAAAGCGCCCTAGTTGCCGCCGCCATAGCCAGTTTATTGTCCGTGCTTATGTTTGCCGTTGCATTAGTTTCGCTTGAGCTCACTACCAATACGCAAAGAAAACATCATGCCCTAGTGATTATGTGTTTAGCCGTCGCTAAAAACCCCATCGTTATCGGCTGCTTTATCGGCATTGCAATTTCGGCATTGGGGATAACACTGCCCTCTGGCGTAGCCATGATGATCCAACAAATTGGCAATACCTCAAGCCCCTGCGCTTTATTTGCCGTTGGCATGGTATTAGCCAAAGCCATGCGCTACCAAAAAGATAGCAAGGTATTTAGCCTGACGAATCTTATCGAACTTAGCCTTATCAACCTCTTTAAATTAATCCTACAACCCGCATTGGTTTTCTTCATGCTTAAAAGCGTGGGCGTTAGTGGAGATTACTTAGTGATGGGTGTAATCCTCAGTGCCTTACCTACGGCGGCCAGCGTCTATTTACTTGCTCAGCGCTATAACACCCAAGCCTCAACCAGTGCGCAGGGGATATTATTTGGCACTATAGTGACTTTTTTTAGCTTACCTATTTTAGAGCAACTTGTTAAAACCTATTCATAAACAAGCGATTAAACTCTAGCTTATTGCAATGTGTCGAATATTTACCCAAAGCCACTTTACTGTATATAAAATCAGTATATACTGTTTATCAATACAGTGATTTGGTAAGTTTTTCGACAGGAACTCATTATGCTTTGCCAACTCAGCATCAATAATTTCGCTATCGTCCGTTTTCTCGAACTGGATTTTCGTCCCGGTATGACCAGCATTACTGGTGAAACTGGTGCAGGTAAATCCATCGCCATCGACGCCTTAGGTTTGTGCCTAGGTAATCGTGCCGATGCCAGCAGTGTTCGCCCTGGTGCAAGTAAAACCGAAGTCAGTGCTCGATTTTCACTACACGATGTCCCCCTTGCCAAACGTTGGCTCGAAGATAACGATCTCGAACTCGATGATGAGTGTATTCTGCGTCGAACTATTGGCAGTGATGGCCGCTCACGCGCCTACATTAATGGCAATCCTGTGCCGTTAACTCAACTGAAATTACTCGGGCAATTGCTGGTCGGTATCCATGGTCAGCACGCCCACCACGCTATGCTAAAGAGTGAGCATCAACTCACCTTGCTCGACAGCTACGCAAATCACAGACTACTGATAGACACAGTGGCAGCAAGCTATCAACGCTGCAAACAAATCGAAGCCGAACTCAAGCAATTAGAAGCCTCACAGCATGAACGTATTGCCCGAAAACAGCTGGTGCAATATCAAGTTGAAGAGCTAGATGAATTCGACCTCAAGGTCGGTGAATTTGAAGACATTGAGCAAGAGCATAAACGCCTCGCCAATGGCACTGAACTGGTGGATAGCTGCCAAGCCAGCCTATATTTACTCACAGATGGCGAAGAGAGCAATATTGAGTCACTGCTTAACAAGGCTGTAAGCCTTGCTGAAAATTTGCAAAGCTATGATCCCGCATTAACCAATGTCAGTACTATGTTGAATGAGGCCCTCATTCAAGTACAAGAGAGCGCGGGAGAATTACAGCATTACCTGAGTAAACTCGAACTCGATCCCGCGCATTTTGCCTATTTAGAGGAACGACTCTCAAAGGCTATGCAACTGGCCCGTAAGCATCATGTTAGCCCTGACAAATTAGCCGAACATCATTTGGCACTAAAAGCGGAACTCACAACCCTCGATGACGATGAAACAAAGTTAGAGGAAATCCAACTCCAAGTTGAAGCGAGTAAAACCGCTTACTTAGCGAACGCACAAAAACTGAGCCAGAGCCGCGCCCGTTATGCGAAAGAACTGGATAAGTTAGTGACTCAATCTATCCACGAACTCAACATGCCCAAGGGGAAATTCACCATTGAAGTGAATTTTAATCCCGAGATTATGTCGGTAAATGGGAGTGATAATATAGAGTTTATGGTCACAACCAACCCTGGCCAGCCTTTACAACCGATTTCACGGGTAGCCTCTGGCGGTGAATTGTCGCGTATCGGTTTAGGCATCCAAGTGATTACTGCAAAAAAGGTTGCCACTCCTACCCTGATTTTCGACGAGGTGGATGTGGGAATTTCAGGCCCGACCGCTGCTGTGGTTGGCAGAATGCTGCGTAGTCTAGGAGAATCGACTCAAGTACTTTGTGTAACCCATTTACCTCAAGTTGCTGGTAATGGCCATCAACATATGTTTGTGAATAAATTCAACAAGGCGGGCAGTACAGAAACCACTATGATGCCTTTGGATAGGGAGCAACGTATCCAAGAATTAGCCAGACTTCTTGGTGGCGATACAATTACTTCTAACACTCTCGCCAATGCACGAGAACTATTACAGTAAAAATACAGTAAGCCACCGCAACGAAAATAAAGCTTTATAACCAATGCCTTATCTACAGCAGATAAGGCATTGGCATTTATAGGGTAACGAACTTTAGTTTGGGTTAACTAAAGATATTATTGGCTAATAAAGACAATTACTTGCAGACAAATAAGTGCAAAAAATCCTGCTAATACATCGTCTATCATAATGCCGAAACCACCTTCAACTTTGGCATCAAGCCATCGAATCGGCCAAGGTTTTAGGATGTCGAATAGCCGAAACAGCACAAAACCGACAGCGAGCCACAGAATACCAGCGGGGGCGGCAATCATAGTGATCAATAAACCTGCAACTTCATCCCATACAATCGCGCCATGGTCATGTACGCCCATGTCCTTAGCGGCCTTATCGCAGATATAAATCCCCGCGAGTACGCACACTAAGGTCAGGGCTAAATACCAACTCAAGGGCAACTGGGCCAATAATAAATAGAGCGGGACTGCCGCCAAGGTACCAAAAGTACCTGGAGCCTTAGCCGCTAAACCACTGCCAAAACCGAGGGCTAAAAAATGAATAGGATTTTTAAGGGACAGGCGCGACAGCGCCTGATCTTGGGATAACAACTTCATTAAAAATGCTCAAAACCGTGGTACGGTGGCGTAAATAGCTCACCATTAAGTTGCAACTTAAGCTTACTGCCCGCACAGATTTGCCCAACACGGACAAACTTAGTACCAGCATGGCTGAGGGCGGTTTCTAACGCACCTTTTTGTGCCTCAGGCACGGTAAAGAGCAGTTCATAATCCTCCCCCCCCGTCAGCGCATAGCCTAATGCATGTTCTTCGCTCACGGTATCTTGCATCGCGCGCGACAAAGGAATCGCCCCCACATCGACTACAGCGCCAACCTTTGATGCCTTGAGGATATGCCCAATATCCGAGATAAAACCATCGGATAAATCGATGGCACTGGATGCCAAAGAGCGCAATGATTGCCCAGCCAATACTCGAGGAGTGGGTCGATAATGGCGATTAATCAAAAACTCTTTATGCTCCGCTCGCGCATGTTGCACGCCGCGGATCAAGTCCAGCCCTAACGCAGAATCACCAAGTGTACCCGTTACATAAATCCAGTCACCGGCCTTAGCGCCATGACGGGTCAAGGCTTTACCATGGGGGACTTGCCCGTGCACTGTGATATTAATTGCCCTAGGCCCGCGAGTTGTGTCACCACCTATTAAGGCGATGCCATAATATTCTGCCGCTTCAAACAGGCCTTCACTAAAACCACTCAGCCAGGTCTCATTAACCTCTGGCAAAGTGAGTGCAAGCGTCATCCACGCAGGCTCGGCCCCCATTGCCGCTAAATCAGAAAGATTTACAGCTAAGGCTTTGTAACCTAAGGCTTGAGGTGGAATATCGGGGAAGAAGTGAACATTTTCGACTAAGGTATCGCAGGAAATGGCGATCGACTTGTTTTCGGCGGGCTGCACAAGGGCGCAATCGTCGCCAATACTCAATTTGACATCACGGCGTGCTGGGCCGCGGTGATTGAAATAACATTCAATAAGCTGGAATTCTTTCACTGTACAGTTTGGCGCGACTCACATCGGCCACCTTTGTTAGCAATGAAAAACGGTATCCTAAGATACCGTTTGTCCTTATTACTTACGTGCAACCAGTTTGTCGAGTAATCCATTAACAAACTTATGGCTTTCATCCGCACCGAAAGCTTTAGCCAATTCAATCGCCTCGTTAATGGCAACTTTAAATGGCACATCTTTACGGAAAGTCAGCTCATAGGCCGCTAGGCGTACTATGGCTTTCTCCACTGGAGACACCTCATCAATAGGGCGATCTAAGTGTGGAATGATTAACTCATCCAATTGGGTTTTCTTAGTTGCTACGCCTGCAAATAGCTCACGAAAATAAGCTACGTCTACACCATCGAGACTCTGTTCAGTTAAAAACTCATGCTCGACATCGGCAATATTATTCCCGCTTAGTTGCCATGAATAAATGGCTTGAACGGCTAAACGGCGGGCCTTGCGGCGCTCAGAAGGCTTCATTATTTTTCCTACTATTACAACTGTTGTTCAAGCTGTTGCAGAACGTTGACCATTTCAAGCAAGCTTAGCGCAGCTTCGCCGCCCTTGTTACCCGCTTTAGTACCTGAACGCTCAATAGCTTGTTCAATGGTATCTGTAGTCAATACACCGAAAGCAACCGGCAGATCGAACTCTAATGCAATTTGAGCTAGACCTTTGTTACATTCGCCTGCAACAAAATCAAAGTGAGGGGTACCACCACGGATTACCGCACCAAGTGCAATAATGCCGTCAAACTTACCACTTGCAGCAACACGACGTGCCGCCAGCGGTAACTCAACCGCACCAGGTACACGGACGACAGTGATGTTTTCATCACTGACTTGGCCAAAACGTTTCAGCGTGTCAAGTGCACCTTCAAGCAGGCTTTCTACTAAAAAGCTGTTAAAACGCGAAATTACAATCGCAACTTTGGCATTCTTCGCTTCGATATTACCTTGAACTACGTTCATTTTCTTACCTAATTTAGCTAAAGCACCCGGCTCGGGGCGAAAAGTGGCGACATGATACCACAGTCAATTGCCCACGGCCTTATGCAAATGATAGAAATGGTGAATTTTACCTTAGTGGAACCTATTAAAAGCTTAGCCTGTTACTCAGCCACGTACTCTGTCACTTCTAGGCCAAAGCCTGAGAGTGAATGGTAACGCTTAGGCGAGCTTAAGAGTCGCATTTTGGTCACGCCTAAACTGGCCAGAATTTGTGAACCTACACCGACTCGGCGTGAAGTACCTTGCCATTTGGCTGACACGGGCGTCTGACCTTGATCTTCCGCCTCAAAGGCTTTGACCTTGGCGAGGATTTCACTGGGATGTTCTTGATTGCCAAGCAATACTAACACACCACCTTCGGCAGAAATCCGCGCCATCGCTTTTTCGAGCGGCCAGCTGCGTTGCTGATCGCGCTCAGAATGGAGTAGATCGTTAAACGTATTCTGTAAATGCACCCGCACTAAACAGTCAGGTTTCACCTCGCCCTTCACTAAGGCAAAGTGTAATTGATTGTCGATAGTATCCCTAAAGGTCACCATATCGAACTCACCAAAACGGGTTGGCAGTTTGCATTTTGCTTCACGCACAACGGTCGTTTCTTTGGTGTTGCGGTATTCAATCAGCGCCGCAATCGTACCGATTTTAATCCCATGTAATTCAGAGAAAATCTCTAAATCTGGGCGGCGAGCCATGGTACCGTCTTCATTAAGGATCTCAACAATCACGCCCGACGGCTCAAGCCCCGCTAAACGGGCTAAATCACAACCCGCTTCTGTGTGGCCAGCGCGGGTTAACACGCCGCCGTCCTGCGCCATTAATGGGAAGATATGCCCAGGCTGGACTAAATCCGACGCTTTGGCATCTTTAGCCACGGCGGCTTTAACAGTCACGGCGCGATCGTGGGCCGAAATCCCAGTGGTTACGCCTTCGGCAGCTTCAATCGATACCGTAAAGTTAGTCGAGAACTGTGCATTGTTATTGGTTACCATCAAGGGCAGATTTAGCTGCTGGCAACGAGCTTTAGTCATGGTTTGGCAGATGAGTCCACGACCGTATTTCGCCATAAAGTTAATCGCTTCTGGCGTCACCATTTCGGCCGCCATAATCAGGTCACCTTCGTTCTCTCTGTCTTCGTCATCCATCAAAATAACCATTTTGCCTTGACGAATATCCTCGATGATCTCTTCTATACTGTGCAGCGCCATTGTAGGACCTTTATGATTTTACTGTTGTTATGAAATTCTATACCTAAGTGAGCTAAGTGCCAGTGCCCTAACGCACAAAGCCAGCACGGGCTAACATTTCCATGGTCACCCCACCGCCTTGGGTTTCTTTAGTATCAAAGCGCATTAAACGCTCTAAATAGCGGGCGATTAAATCCACTTCAATATTCACCTTATCGCCGGCTTTCAAATCCACCAATGTGGTTTCACCCGCGGTATGGGGCACTATGGTTAATCGGAAACGATGACCATCGACTTCGTTTACCGTTAGGCTCACGCCATCGATGGTGATAGAACCTTTATGGGCAATATAGCGAGCCAGCTCCGTAGGCGCCGCTAACCAAAACTCAATCGCCTGGCCCCGCGCCAAACGCTGCTCAACGGTGGCAATGCCATCCACATGGCCGCTGACCATATGGCCGCCTAAACGTGTGGTTGGGGTGACGGCCTTTTCAAGATTGACCTTAGTGCCCACTTTATAGTTGGCAAAGCCTGTAAGGCTGACGGTTTCTGCTGAGACATCCGCCACATAGCCATCGGCTAATTGTTGCACCACAGTCAAACACACACCGTTGGTGGCGATACTGTCGCCTAAACGAACATCGCTTAAATCCAGTTTGCCACTGGCGACCGTTAAACGAATATCATCGCCCTTACGTTCAAGCTTTCGCAGCGTGCCAACGGCCTCAATAATCCCAGTAAACATGGTTAACTCACTTATTCGCTAAAGATGGATTGGACTCGAGCCTCAAGGTAAAACGCGTATCCGCGCCCACTTTACGCTCATCGACCAGTTTGAGGATCGGAATATCGGCCATCATTTGATAATCGGGTAATTCGAGTAGATTACGTCCTTGTGCGCCAAGGATTTTCATCGCTTGATATAGCACTAATTCATCGGCTAATCCTGAGCGAATAAAGGCGCCAGCTAAGGTCGCGCCCGCTTCGATAAGCACCTGATTACAGCTTTTGCCTAAATAGCTTAAGAGCTCGGGTAGCGAGATTCGACCATCAATCGCCGGTAATTGGAGGCAAGTCACATGGGCGGGTAATTGCGCCATAAAGTCTGACGAATAGCTCACTATCGAGACTAATAAAATCGGCGATTCAATCGCAAACAATGCAGCCGAGATAGGCATACGGGCGCGACTGTCTAAAACCACTCGCAGCGGTTGTAAAACCTGCGCTTCACTCAATTGCGAGGTAAGACTACCAAGCTCTGAGTAGCGCACATTGAGGGATGGATCATCGGCTAGTACAGTTTCAATCCCAGTGATCAGCGCGCATGAGCGCAATCTTAAGCGCTGCACATCGCGGCGCGCTTCGGGGCCTGTAATCCATTTGGACACCCCGTTTGATAACGCGGTTTTACCATCGAGACTCGCGGCCAGTTTGACCGTCACCCAAGGCAGCCCCAATTCCATCCGCTTCATAAAACCAAGATTTAAAGCGTAAGCTTCGTCTCGATGCAAACCAACATCCACTTGAATGCCCGCATCGCGCAGCATTTGAATACCGCGGCCACCGACCTGCGGATTAGGATCTTCTACCGCAACGACCACACGTTTAATACCGATATTGATCAGCGCTAAGGCACACGGCGGCGTACGGCCATAATGGCTACAAGGTTCTAAGGTGACATATGCGGTCGCGCCACGGGCAAGCTCGCCAGCCATGCGCAGTGCATGCACCTCGGCGTGGGGCTCGCCAGCTTTTTGATGATAACCTTCACCAACAATCTGATTATCTTTTACGATAACGCAGCCCACACTAGGATTGGGGCGAGTGGTATAAAAACCTTTGCGAGCCAGTTGTATGGCTCGGCTCATCATCTGGTTGTCGAGTTCTGACCAATTCATATAAACCCTATGAAATCTTGAGGAAGCGTGCCCGAATACGGCGCAAAACGAGGCACTAACCTAAGCACGAACCTAAGCACTAACTTAAGAGAACCCACGTTACTTTTGCAGTTTCGCAATCGCCTCTCCAAATTCGGAGACATCTTCAAAGGCGCGATAAACCGAGGCAAAACGAATATAGGCAACCTTGTCTAGGCTCATTAACTGTTCCATCATCAAGTTGCCTATCATCTCGGATGGCACTTCACGCTCGCCAGTCGCCCGCAGCGTTGACTTGATTTTACTTAAGGCCTGCTCGATTTCGTCCATGGACACGGGGCGCTTTTCGACCGCGCGTAACATACCTGCTTGCAGCTTTTCTTCATCAAAGGGTTGACGCGTGCCATCACGTTTAATCACCCGTGGCATCACTAATTCGGCCCCTTCGAAAGTGGTAAATCGTTCGTGGCATTCGGTGCATTCTCGGCGACGACGCACTTGATGGCCTTCCGCCACTAATCGGGAATCGATCACCTTAGTATCTGTCGCGCTGCAAAATGGACAATGCATTGAGCCTCCTGCCGTGAATGGAATAAAGCCTATGGCTTTCGCTGTATCTTGCTTAAACCGAGCGGGTTTAAGTCTACGATTTTAGCAATAAAAATGGCCGCTTAATGCGGCCATGGGATTTTATCCTATTTATCGGCTGAGGTTAACCACCTAAGCTTAACGACCTAAGCTGTTGTGAACTTAGCCGATATATTCGGATAAATTAACGAATTAACCGTAAACAGGGAAACGGGCGCACAGTGCCAATACTTGGCCTTTTACGCGCTCGATGACCGCTGGATTATGGGCATCGTCGAGGATGTCACAGATCCAACTAGTTAACTCTTTCGCTTCAGCTTCTTTAAAGCCACGGCGAGTGATCGCAGGCGTACCGATACGTACACCAGAGGTCACGAATGGAGAACGTGGATCGTTAGGCACAGAGTTTTTGTTTACTGTGATGTTCGCGCTACCTAAAGCGGCATCGGCTTCTTTACCCGTCAGGTCGCGACCGATTAAGTCCACCAGCATTAAGTGGTTGTCAGTACCGCCTGAAACGATTTTGTAACCGCGCTCTAAGAACACTTCAACCATTGCTTTAGCGTTCTTAACCACTTGTTGTTGGTAAGCTTTGAACTCTGGCTCTAAAGCTTCTTTGAAGGCTACCGCTTTACCCGCGATAACGTGCATTAAAGGACCGCCTTGACCGCCTGGGAATACTGCAGAGTTCAGCTTTTTGTATAATTCTTCATCATCGGCAGCAGACAGAATGATACCACCACGAGGACCTGCTAAGGTTTTGTGAGTGGTTGACGTCACAACGTGAGCGTGTGGCACTGGGTTTGGATACACGCCAGCAGCAATAAGACCCGCAACGTGCGCCATGTCAACAAACAGATAAGCACCGATTTTGTCTGCGATTTCGCGCATTCTTGCCCAGTCAACAATACCTGAGTAAGCAGAGAAACCACCGATCATCATCTTAGGCTTATGTTCAACCGCCAGACGTTCCATTTCGTCGTAGTCAATTTTGCCTGATTCATCGATGCCGTAAGGAATGATGTTGTACAGTCTACCGGAGAAGTTTACAGGTGAACCGTGGGTCAAGTGACCACCGTGAGCGAGGTTCATACCTAAAACGGTATCGCCTGGTTTTAACAATGCCATGTAAACGGCGCTGTTTGCTTGAGAACCTGAGTGAGGTTGTACGTTTGCGTAAGTCGCACCAAACAGTTGTTTTGCACGCTCAATCGCTAAGGTTTCAACTACGTCCACATACTCACAACCGCCGTAGTAACGCTTGCCTGGATAGCCTTCGGCGTACTTATTGGTTAGTTGTGAACCTTGCGCTTCCATCACGCGTGGACTGGTGTAGTTTTCAGAAGCAATCAGCTCAATATGCTCTTCTTGACGCAGAGTTTCGTTCTGAATCGCGTTAAACAGTTCCGGATCATAATCTGCGATATTCATATCTTTTTTCAGCATTGCTTACTCCAGCTGCCAATTCTTGTAGGTAGGGTTGCGCGGTATTCTACTCGTAACGAGCCGACAATCCCAGTCTCTGAAACATGAAAATCCTACAGTTTTAGCTTGAATGCGCCTCAATGCCGAGTTGAGTTCGGCGCGCAATCGAGTAGAATTAGCCGCATCATTAGTCACTTATAGATGCAGAAAAATGGCTCAGTTTGTTTACAGCATGTTGCGGGTGGGCAAGGTTGTTCCGCCTAAGAAGCAGATCCTTAAAGACATTTCCTTAAGCTTTTTCCCCGGCGCTAAGATCGGTGTGTTAGGTCTTAACGGTTCAGGTAAATCCACCCTACTGCGCATCATGGCCGGTATCGATACCGAGATTGAGGGTGAAGCACGCCCAATGCCAGGGCTGAAGATTGGTTACCTGCCACAGGAACCCAAACTCGACCCAACGCAAACCGTGCGTGAAGCGATTGAAGAAGCGGTTTCTGAAGCCAAAAATGCCCTCAAACGCTTAGACGAAGTCTATGCCGCTTATGCAGAACCCGATGCGGACTTCGACGCGCTTGCCAAAGAGCAAGGTGAACTCGAAGCCATCATTCAGGCGCAGGACGCCCACAATCTGGACAACATCCTCGAGCGTGCGGCGAATGCGCTACGTCTGCCTGATTGGGATGAAAAGATTGAAGTCTTATCGGGTGGTGAGCGCCGCCGTGTAGCAATTTGTCGTCTGCTGCTGGAAAAACCAGAAATGCTGCTACTCGACGAACCGACCAACCACTTGGACGCAGAATCCGTCGCGTGGCTCGAGCACTTCCTGCAGGAATACTCGGGCACCGTTGTGGCGATTACCCACGACCGTTACTTCCTCGACAATGCTGCGGGCTGGATTTTAGAACTTGACCGTGGTGAGGGTATCCCATGGGAAGGCAACTACTCTTCATGGCTAGAACAAAAAGATGCCCGTTTGAAGCAGGAGTCTGCCGCAGAAAGCGCGCGTCAAAAGACCATTGCGAAAGAATTAGAATGGGTTCGCCAAGGCGCGAAAGGCCGTCAGTCTAAGGGCAAGGCCCGTATGGCGCGCTTCGAAGAGCTGAACACCACTGATTACCAAAAACGTAACGAAACCAACGAGCTGTTTATTCCGCCCGGACCACGTTTAGGTGACAAAGTCATCGAAGTGAATAACTTAACCAAGTCCTACGGTGACCGCGTGCTGATCGATAACCTGTCGTTCTCGATTCCTAAGGGCGCGATCGTCGGTATTATCGGTGCCAACGGTGCAGGTAAATCGACCCTGTTCCGCATGCTGTCAGGCAGCGAGCAACCAGATAGCGGCACCATTGAGATAGGTGAAACGGTGCAATTGGCGTCGGTTGAACAGTTCCGCGATTCGATGAATGACAAAAACACCATTTGGCAAGAAATCTCTGGTGGTCAAGACATCATGCGCATCAACAACATGGAAATTCCAAGCCGCGCCTATGTGGGCCGCTTTAACTTCCGTGGTGCGGATCAGCAAAAAATTATCGGCACCCTGTCGGGCGGTGAGCGCAACCGTGTTCACTTAGCTAAACTGTTACAGGCTGGCGGTAACGTACTGCTCCTCGACGAACCGACCAACGACTTAGACGTTGAAACCCTGCGCGCACTGGAAGAAGCGATTCTCGAATTCCCAGGTTGCGCTATGGTGATCTCGCACGACCGTTGGTTCTTAGACCGTATCGCGACCCATATTCTGGATTATCGCGACGAAGGCCAAGTTAACTTCTACGAAGGTAACTACACCGAATACTCAGCGTGGTTGAAGAACACCTATGGCGCCGATGTGGTTGAACCACACCGCCTGAAATACAAGCGCATGACGAAATAAATCTAGAATCTAGAATCTAGAATCTAGAATCTAGGCAAGCGTGTATCTGAGGAGGTTAACTCGAAAGGGTTAAGCTCCTTTTTATTGCATTGAATTTAGAGCGAGGATTTTCCGTTAATCTAGGCTGGCACTATTTTCATGCTGGTTCATGCTAGCAAAGTAGGCCACCAGCATATCCATCATCACTCTTAAGGCGGGCTGCATATGTTTACGGGATTGATACACCCCATATACGCCCAAGGATTGAGGTTTAAATTCCCGCAGCAGTGGCACTAATGCCCCCGAGTCGAGATGCGGTTTAACCGCCCACAAGGGCTGCATGGCAATCCCCTCCCCCGCCAAAGTAGCGTTTAGTACCACCATAGAATCATTGGCACTTAAGTTACCTCTTACGGGAATATTAAAAAGCTGCCCCGCCTCGATACCATCAGGATGAATAATTTGAGTAAAGCGCCACATCACATCGCCAAAATAGGAATAGGTTAAACAGTTATGCCGAGTCAAATCCTCGGGATGGCTAATAAGTGAATGGGTTGCAAGATAACGCGGTGCGGCGCAGACCACGGACTCACATTCCCCTAAACGTCTGGCGATTAGACTAGGATCGAGCTCATTAGTGATACGTATGGCAAGATCAATACGTTCGGCAACTAAATCAACGGTTTGACTGCTAACATGAAAGTTCACACTCGCCTGCGGGTGTTGGGCTAAGTAAGGACGCACGACCGTGGGAAGGAGTAAATGCGCTATAAATTGTGAGCAACTGATCCGCAGCAACCCTCGCGGTTGGGCACTTTGGGCATGACTGACCGCGGGGACTTCCTGCGCTAATTCAAGCAAGCGCTGGCAATAATCGAGCACTTGCTCGCCCGCACTGGTCAGGCTCAAACGTCTTGTCGAACGGTGCAGTAAGCGTGCACCTGACCATTCTTCCATCTCACTTAAATAGCGGGTTACCATAGAGCGAGACATATCCAACGCTTCGGCGGCGCCAATCATGCTGCCCCGCTCAACGATAGTCACAAATACCTTTGCCGCTTCGAGTCTATCCATGGTTTATCCGCCCCTTGTGTTGATTGCCTTGCACTAAATAATCAGTTTCAAACGTTGATTCATCCGAATTATGCAACAAATAAGCGCAATTATCCGTGTTTATCTAACGTTTTTTGCAACCTAAACTAAGCTCACTTTTGCAGCAGTGCAAATCACCGAATCCTATTTGAATGAATAAGTGAGAACAGAAATGACACTATTGAATGCTCTAAAATTAACCTCTTTGAAACCCCAGTTAGCCGCAACCATGCTGGTGGCGGGAATGGCTACTGCTCAGGCAGCACCTTTGCAAGTGAGCCATTTTAATCCGGGCGAAAACAGTATTTTTGCGGTGTCTTCAAGCTTTATCAGCGGTGAACATGAAATGATGCTGGTCGATGCACAATTTCAAAAAAATGATGCCCAAACCTTAGTGGATACCATTAAAGCCAGCGGTAAAAAGCTTACCTTGGTGTATATCAGCCATAGCGATCCGGATTTTTACTTTGGGTTGGATGTGATTAAACAAAACTTCCCCGAGGTCGAAATCGTCGCCACTCAAACTACGGTCGATGACATTAAAGCCTCGATGGACGGCAAGCTCGCCTACTGGGGACCGATTTTAAAGGACAATGCTCCGAGCCAATTAGTGCTGCCAAAAGTGGTCACCACCAATCGCTTTAGTATCGACGGTGAACAAGTGCTGATAGAAGGGCTAGAGGATGCTCACCCTAAGCATACCTTCCTGTGGGTACCGTCGGCTAAAACCATCACTGGTGGCGTTGAAGTGTTTGATAACACCCATGTTTGGATGGCAGATACCCAAAGTGTTGAGTCGCGTAAAGCCTGGTTAACCCATTTAGAAAAGATGGAAGCCTTATCTCCCAAAGAGGTTATCCCTGGACATTATCTCGGTGATGCCAGATTTGATAAGCGCGCCATCGCTTTTACTCGCGATTATATTAATGCCTTTGAAAAGGCAGCCAAAACAGCAAAAGATTCTGCGGACTTAATCGCCAAGATGCTCAAGCTCTACCCACAAATTCCTTTAGATGCAGGGCTTGAGATCAGTGCCAAAGTCATCATGGGTGAAATGCGCTGGCCAATGTAAGGGAATAGGGGCATGGATATCTCCATGCCCCATTCAATCTGACATTCGCGCTTAGGCTAGCCCTTAAGCCAAAAAGCCAGAACAAAAGACTGTTTTTTGTAGGAATAATTGCGATGAACCCAACTATCAATACCACCACCAAAGCTAAGGCCGTGTTACATGCCATTATCGATCCCTTGTGCGGTTGGTGTTACGCAGCCGCACCGCTGTTTGATGCAGCAGCCGCTGCCGGATTTACCATCAAACTCCACGCAGGTGGCATGCTCACAGGACCAAGGCGCAAACAGATTGATAACCAATGGCGCGATTATGTGATGCCCCATGATCAACGGATTGCCGCGATAACCGGACAAGCCTTTGGTGAAAACTATTATGAAGGCTTATTACGTGATACCAGCATTGTACTGGATTCTGCGCCCCCCATTAGAGCTATGCTTGCCGTTGCAGCCTTAGGGGGCAATGAGCTAGCTTACCTACATGCAGTGCAACTCGCCCATTATCGCGATGGCAAAAGCGCCAGCGATGAACAGAATCTACATCTTTTAGCGGAAAAAATGGGAATAGATGGCGCTGCCTTTACGAAGGAATTTGCCCAAAATGAAGACGCGTTTTACCAGCACATTTTGGCATCACGGGCGCTGATGAATCAGCTGGGTGCCCAAGGTTTCCCTTCAGTAGCACTCACAACAAGTGAGGGAAATCTGCATTTACTCAATCACAGCCGTTTTTACGGTCATCAGAGCAAGTGGCTTGAGTATCTGAATGAACAAGTGTCTTAACACGCCACTTTCTTGAAAGTGTGCCAGTCTTACGTTTTACGTATGAAGACTCAAACCTTGGCTTTTTGAGTCTGGGGTTTCCCCCTTAAACGATGGGATAAGTCACTATAGGATTTATCCCATCGGCATGTTCAATGTTGATACCACAGGCCAAGTTAACCCTGATTCTCGGGCGCAAGCTCGGCTTGCTTTGCCTGTTCTAGCATAAAAGGCTCACTCCTTTTTACACATTCAAGTACCGCTTTCGCGTAGAGCGGAATCGGCTTATCCCGAGGTAAACGCGGTAATTCTGTACCTGGCAACCTGAGTAAATAATCATTCACCTTAGATTCAAACCACGAGAAACGTATCAATTTAAATCCTTGATTCGTTTCTAAATAGCATTTGTAATCCTGTCGCTTCTCAGTTTCTGTCGCCAGCGCTGACCATTGGGATCCCGCTAGCAGCAACAAACCAAGGGCACCGTATTTCATCATAAGGCTATTACTCATCTCGACTCGTTAACTCTTTACATCATTGACTGATGTAATAATAAATTTTGTTCGTTGTTGGCCCGCCCCCAATACACTTAGGGTTACCACTTTCACATGTCGCCTCATCTGGCACCGCATTACCGATACCAATCAAAAACATATCTGGCGTTGGTACTTTGGCATTCGGGTCCTTAGGCTGCTCGGCAGGCGGGATCACCAACTGCGGCGTATCCAGTACCAACTCTCCTGCATACAAATAATCTGTTTTGTAACCACGAGTGCCCCTGTGCAAATTCTTTTTATAAAGATAGCCCTTACCCGAACTCAAACATTGGTTGACTGAGCCATCACTACCAGGCACAAAACTGCTGAAGTACACCTCCCCCCCGACTATGGTCGCAGACGACAGGCTCTTTTCGCCTTTACGAGAGAAGTTATAGTACCAACCTCGTTTTTGACTAAAGACGATTTCACTGGCCTGATCATTGGGCGCAGCCGAACTGACATCATATAAATCACTTAACTGTAGTGTTTTAGGCACAGGCTTTTGATTTGATTTACCTTGGAATGATTGAGTGACTATGTTTCTATCTTGCAATGCAAAAAACATATCCGAGCGAGACACATCACTTGGCTTGGCCCTGTGGCCACTGCCGACAACAATTGCGTCGTAAGGAATATTCTGTGATGTGACAACTTTGGTCGATGTTCCATTAACGACTTTAGTTAGCTCAAAGGTATTGGAGATCAAGGTCTGGGCCACTATAGGCCCAGAAAAGAATCGCCTATCTCCTGCCACTGAACTCTTATCCCCTAATGCGGCAAATTTAAATCCCGACCAGGTCGACACATTCGCGGAGGGCATATCCATCCGCCATACATTACCTTGGATATCTGTGGCATAGATTCTATCGGTATGACCATCACCATTGCCGTCTAATACGGCAACACTGCTCGGAATACTGTTGGCAATACCTGGCAATGGCGTGTTCGCCCCGCTGCCGCCAAATTGATGGATCAAACTGCCGGTTTGCGCATCGACAATAAACACGCCACGGCCACGGCTGTCATCAGTACCAATCTCAGCGCCATCTTTAGTTGAAGGGGAATATCCGCCACCAAAAATCAATACAGGCTTATCGCCAGTAGCACTGGGGATTGTCGTCACCACAGGCGTCGACCAAGATTGCCCTAACTCGCCCATACCGGGTGAACTGGCATCTATCTTCCACATAAAACTGGGGTTATCAGGTGTGGTCACATCGAGGGCGTAATACGCATTGCCGCCTCGGCGCATTCCCACAAATACCCATGCCTTTTCAATCCGTTTGCCCTGCATTTTGGTGTAGGCAACTGGCGAGCCATCAATACCGTATACCGAGTGTACGCCCGTCGGCACGTTAGCCTTGAGATCGCGCAAATTCGGCAGTAGCTCATAGGGGATAAATCCCCAAGTCTCAGACACGCTATCACCTTCATCCTTAAACATATGCAGGAACCCATGGTTCGTCCCGACAAGAATTCGGATATCAGGTTTAGCTTCAGAACCAAAATTGAGTGCTAAGGGCTTGGAATGTAGAGCATCTCCCATTATATCGGCGCGCCAATTTGGGGTTGCGCCACTGGCAGTACTTAAGTCCTGATTTTTATCGTTATCAACATCGATTCCCTTCGCCCAGTCAAATAGCCCGGTGAGTTCTGTTTCATCGACCCCCATATAGGTGGCTAAACGCACATTATCCCCAGCTTTTCGAGCTGCATTTGACAGAGTAAAAGCGCTCAATCCACTGCCAAAATTACTGTATAAAGTGCGACTAGTCGCCTGCTGCATCGCGGCTAGCACCCCGCCACGCTTAACATCGTTACCATCACCGCTGCTTCCGCATTCTTCAGCAGATGTCCAATAGGAGCAAGCATCGGCTTTGATATTGCCATCTTCGCCTATTACATTTTTTCCTTTGCTATCAACGATATCACCGTCACTGGTCACCTTGAATTTTTTAATATTCCCTAGCCATCTTGGTCCCTTATTAGGCAAGAACATAGAGTAATAAGCTGAATCAAAGGTTTGAGTACGATTGAAGTTATTGCTCGCTACCGAGGGGGAAGTAAAACTGGCATTTTTTTCGAGGATATTATTTAAAGCCGTTTGCAATGAAGAACGTAATTGACTGGCATCGGTGGCATCAAAATACTTACCACCGCCATTATCGGCGGTTTGCTTCAGTAGATGCTCGGCACTGGCTGCACCTTCACTAAACCCAATGGTAAAGGTTCTAACGGTTTGTTTTCCGGCTAAATTAGGATTCACATCCTCAGTTCGCATCCAGCCAGAAAGCGCACTGAGATAACTTTTCGGGTTGGAGGTATGCTTACCTACACCATTGGTTAAACGCTCAATAATGCCATCGGCCGCGTTATCAAGCGTCGGCTCACCGTCGGTGATATAGACGATATACGCTTCATTTTGGCAAGGCTTAAACGGCGAATTGTACGTGTTACTTCCAATAATAAGCGCAGCTGGGTCAGTAAAGGGATTAGAACTGGCGTTGTAGGTACCTTGGTAACGCCCCCAATTATCGTAGTAATTATAATCGCTATCATCATCGCCAAAATACTGTTCCTGCCCACCAAAATAACGATAGGCTTCGTAGAGCGTTTCGCATAGCGGCGTATTTTGGGCATAACTAATAAGATTGACCCTTTTCAATAAATCAATTTTGGCTTGGGCGGACATAGTCTTAATCCCAGAGATAATCCGCCCACCGTCACGCGCACCATCACGTGGCCCATTCATATTAAAAATAGCTAAACCAAAATCCACACCCGGCGTAGTTAAAACCACACTTTCAATCGCATCTTGTGCCAGCTCTAGACGGGTTTTATTGACCTTCTTTTTAGTACCATGGTGCCATTTTAAATAATCTTCGGTATAAACTGTGACCACTTTGCCGGAGCCAAAACCTGTTTTCTGCGCCTTTGCCTTCGCGCTTGCCTTAGCACTCTCGGATGAGTGAATATTGACTGCCGTGTACCGAACGGGTTTAGCCGCAGAGCCTAAACTGTCAACGGGTAAACCGTTAGCCTCTCCTGCTGCATTACCGAGTCTTTCCTCTTGGATATCTTCAAAGCAATCGACAGCAGCTATCGAGCTACCATTTAGTTCAGAAAATTCTTTCCACGCACCAGTCCCCCCCGAAAAACCATACTCACGAAAGAAACCAGTGAAGGTGCCATACCTATTGAGGTAATCCCACGAGCTTTCACAGCCATTGAGTGCGGCATTAAACTGACGCATTTCACGCTGAGAGGCAGGATTAGGTAACTCAGCATTATCAGCCGAACCTCGGCTATAAAATAGCTTTCCCGACTGGGCATAGTTAGCATTACGTTTATTCTCGTAAGGAGCATCGACCCCATAGGCAAGATTACTCATACTGCCGGAGTTATCGAAAATGATCAGCACCTGCGGGCGCGAGCCATTACGGGCGGACGCTTCGAACACATAAAGCTCTGTATCATCAGCAACGCTTGACGCGGTAAATAAACTCGCCGCGCCGACAACGAGGCTCGAAATAATAAAAGCGACTATTGATGTTAACGTATGGCGGACGTTTTGAAGGCGAGATTGACAAATATGTTTCAATAAAACGTAATTAAGCGAAAAGATCATCAACGAGCTTTTCTGACATTTAAATAAAAACTGACTCATACAGTATGCGCATCTGTTATTAAGGAATAATAAAAGCACCTGCATTTACAAAACTAGGATTTAAATTGTTTAAAAAAGGCCAAATTAACCGCACAACAAACAGTAAGTTAACCGAACGTAAAACAGTAAAATCATAAACTTAGGTTACTTTCAGCAATTATTACCATTATGCACACCGAATTGACAACAAATAAATAAAAAATGTATCTAATAAAAAT
>NZ_JAKZGV010000089.1:0-4803 GCF_022557375.1 Shewanella sp. MM_2022_3 | reverse complement strand
TGGATCCATCATCTTCATCATAATCGCCTCGAATATTTAGCCCTAGACGATCTGATCACAATGCGGGGAATGAGTTCAAAAAAAATCCCTGAGCATTGTTCAGGGATTTGTGTATGAGAGACAGGCATTTAGCTGGCTTTTTCGATTATTCAAAATCCGGTTTACGGATAAATAGGATGCTGAGATCCTGCGTTGGCGTGAATTTTTTTTGCTGAAACTCAAAGGTGAGTGAATCGGTTTTTTTAAGTTCACCATCAAAACACAAACTGACGAGATCAGTCGGTTGGGATTTTTTCAGCGTCAGTTTAAAGTCCTTAATCGCTCCTTGCCAGTTATTGGCCGTGACCAAAATATAGCTAAGGTGGCTCCATTCCACGCCATATTCAACATCTTCGCCGTCTTGTTTAACGACGAGATTACGCTTCCGAATACCTTGCTTAGCACTTTCATCTAAACAGGCAAGTTCAGTGTAAGTATCGATAATACTATTGGCAGTATCGGGGATGCCTGTTGAGAGGCTCGGCGTGTAACTGTGGCTGATGGAGACAGATTGGCCCGCAGGGAAGGTTTGCTGCCACACAAAGTAATCACTTAGGGTAAAGGCGATTTGTTGGTCCTCATCCAACCATTGACTGGGGAGCGCAGGTTTGCCCTTGGGGACTTTGCTATATTCGGCAAAATAGGCGACTTCCTCTACACCCCAGCCGAGTTTTTTAAGCTCGGCAGAAATATCGGTTTTATCGGCAAGTTGGGCGACGAGCCTGTGCTCGGTTGGCTGGGTTTTGCCATTCACTTTTAGGGTGAAGTTATCGATGCTGCTGTGATCGGCGGAGCCAAAAAACATCGGCGGCATAGGGAAGGCGATGGGGACGATAAGATCCTGCGAAGTGGTGTTGGTAAACACATAATCGACCCTGATTTCGGCCTCGCTGATAAAGAGTGACTCTTTGTCCATACTGATATGCGGCTGATATTTAAGGGTGATTGAACCATTGGCATCACCAAAACTGCTGTCGTTGGCAAAAACCGATGTGCTAAATAACAACGCGGTTAGAGTGCAAGCTAAGATGCGTAAATAAGATGGCATAAATATCTCAACGAATTGGAAATCAAAAGATTATTGATGGCGGGCAAGTTCGATGGCTGCGGCAATAGCATTGCGTGCTTGCGGGCTGTTTTTCCAGCAAGTGGTGCGTAACATGCTAGCGACGAGGTTGGCGATATCCTCGACCTCATGCTCGGCCAACTGCGCAAGTGAGCTAATACCGATTTCTTCAAAGCGTTTAATGACAGTCGGGCCAACGCCCTTAACGGCGAGTAGTGCTTGTTTTTCTTGATCAGTAAAACCCATAACGAATACTCCTTTATTACTGGGTTGGTCACGAATGCGAATAAACCGAGGCAAGAGTAGCGCGAAATCACCTTAACAAAAAGGCCCATAAAGGGCCTTTAGTGGTTTTACTCTTGCTTACATATCGCAGGGTTTGAGCGGTTTACGCAATTGCGCGCGCACGTTATCCATGCCAGCGTAGAACTCTTTCATCATTAACAGGCCCATCATCTTGCCGTTATCTGTGATAATCAGATTATCGGGATCGGTGGGGTCGTTCTTGATGGCGCCAATCAGCTTCATCGAGGTCATTTCCTTAAACAGGGCTGTGTCTAAGTTCACGCCGAAGGTTTCGCGGAAATATTTACGCGATAGGCGACCGGAGAACATCCCCAGCAGAAAGCGATATTGCATCACATCTTTTTTGTTGTAGTTCTTCTGTTGCTCTACGCCCATCTTGCCAGCGGCGATCCGCTCTTGGTATTTACGTAGCGAGAAGGTGTTAACGTATAAAGTGTCATTCAAAAAGCTAAAGGAGCCTGAACCAACCCCTAAATACTCATCGTAGTCGATTACATATTCGTCGAAGCCTTCGTCATTCGCCTTACCAAAGGCCCATGCAGACAACTGATTATATTGACCATTTAAACTGTTTAAGATCTGGCGATATTGGTTGGCCATATCTGCCTGTGGCGCGGCCAGTTTACCTTTAACACTCTTACGCGTTTGGTGCGTGATCATCAGCGGATAGGTGGTGATCTGTCTGGGGTCGAGGCGCGAGGCCATATCTAAGTCGTGCTGGATCACTTCATCGGTTTGGCCGCGGAAGCCAAAAATCAGGTCGACGTTGATAATGGGGAACAGCTCTTTAGCCGCCATAATCTTGTCGAAGGTTTGTTGACCTGTGCCGAATTTTTCAAGGCGGTCGGTCATTTTTAAAATGTCATCGTTAAAGCTTTGTACGCCGATGGACATACGATCCACTAAGCCCTTGAGTTGCTTAAAGCCTGGGCTGTCTAAATGCTGTGGATCCGACTCGCAAGACACTTCTTTAATGCTTGGGAATAAGGTCTTTGCATGCTCAATCGTACGGGCGAGTTCGTCTTCTAATACTGTGGTGGTGCCACCGCCAATGTACATAGATTCAAAGTCATAGCCTAAGGCTTTGACCATCTCCATCTCTTTACGTAGGGAGATAAAGTAAGCGCGCGCCTTGTCTTCCTTAAACATAAAACGATGGAAGGTGCAGTAAGAACACAAGGTATGGCAGAAGGGCACATGGGCATAAAGCATGTACTTTTTACCTTCGACCGGAGCGGGCATGATGTCGGCGGAGAGTGTATCAAGGCGAAGATTCTTATCGACATAATACTGCATGACTCGTTCCATCGAGCTGAGCATCCAGTTAGGGACGGTAATATTCGCTTGATAAGGCGTTGCGATCGCGCCGCTGAGCGTTTGAATAACTGAAGACATAACGATTCCTATCTGAGAGTGCTAACCGTAAACACCAAAATTGCTTTAGGTAATTCACGACCACCTAGCGCAATTAGACTACCTCGTATGGAGTAAATAAAACGTGAACTGGTTATAAGTTACGGTTTCCTAACAAGGAAATCACGGGCTTTTTGTTAAGCAGATCATGTTTTAGTAAACATAGATGCATATTTACTGAGGTTTTTGGCTCTTTGTTATTGAATTTGAGCGATTAACTTAAGAGCTCAATCGAAAGGCTGAAATGATTAAAAGTTGAGGTTCTTACTTGTGGACGCTTTGGCTTGTGCTGAGGGAGTCAGGCTGTCATTATCCCAGCGGACATTGCTTAATTTCCTCAAATCGCCTGAAATCTTGGAGGATTCCCATTGGTTAATATCAACCGCTTTTTTCCGCTATTTGCCTTACTCGGGGCGGGTACGGCGTATTTGATGCCAGCTTGGTTTAGCGGATTGAAAACCAGCATAGTGCCGTTGCTGGTGGTGATTATGTTATCCATGGGATTGACCTTAGATTTGCAGGATTTTGCCAATGCATTTAAGCAGAAACGCGCCGTTATCACAGGTTTAATCTTGCAATTTACCCTAATGCCCTTAAGTGCCTTAGCTATTAGTTTGCTGTTAGGGCTCAATCGGGAATTGACCATAGGCATGGTGCTGGTGGGGAGCGTGGCGGGCGGCACGGCATCGAACGTGATCTGCTATTTGGCCAAGGGCGATGTCGCCTTATCTATCACTATGACGGCGCTATCCACCTTAGTGGGTGTGGTGCTCACCCCGTTGATTATCCAGCTATTAATCGGCGAGATGGTCGCCATTCCTTTAATGGATATGCTAGTCAGCCTCGTTAAAATCGTGCTTATCCCTGTGACTGTGGGTGTGGTATTGAATCATTTCTTTAAACCGCGGGTGGCTAAACTTGCCCCCGCATTGCCCATTATTTCTATCGTGGCGATTGTGCTGGCCATCAGTATTATTGTGGCCTTAAATGCGGGGCAATTTGCGCAGGTGGGACCTGTGATTTTACTCGCGGTGTTTCTACATAATGGCTTAGGACTCGCCTTGGGTTATACCTGTTGCCGCTTGCTCGGCTTTAGTCACACCGTGTGTAAAACCATTTCGATTGAGGTGGGGCTGCAAAACTCTGGTCTCGCGACCGCTCTGTGTATCAAGTTTTTTAGCCCAGTCTCCGCTGTCCCGAGCGCGATTTTCTCAATTTGGCATAATCTCTCAGGCGCCATGCTGGCAGGATATTGGGCGAGCCGAGTACAGAAACAGGCAGATGTATTGAAATAATTCCTGTAATGGTAGCGCTCGATTTATGGATTGATAAGGCGAGAGTTACTGAGGGAAGATTTTTGCTCTGATTAGGGAAAACTTTGGTATCTATTGCGTTTAACCTCGGGACGAACAAGCAGAATATCAACTGCATTCAAAAAGATTTGTACCCGCGGAATAACCGTCCGACGCCAGTGTTGGTCATGAATTTACGACTGACTATTCGCTTCACGACTATCACTTCATTCAGTAAGCATGTGATCGAAACCCTTATCGCCAATACAGGACAAAAATATGGCCACTAGGCGCTTAATTGGACGTTATATAAATCCACCACGACACAGGTAGTAGGCTGATTGATATAAAGAAAGTTGCAATTCGAAATTGATGACTATTAGAGGGAGGAATTCCGACCATTAGTACTAACCAGCCTAATATGGATGCAATTCCTAAAAATAAATTGCTTATCGATAGTGATAGGTTGCCAATAATGATCCCCATGAACACTCCTATCGCTAGGTACATCAATTTTGCTTTTGAAATATCACCCATGGTTTCCGTGTTTCCGCTAATCCTCCTATTAGCAACTTAGAATATAGGCAGAAACAGAAGAACGCTATAGGGTGACTGCTTAAGTCTTTGTGGCCGAATATCTGTAGATATAAAGTTATTGTAACTGACTTATCTTATTAACACTTAAAG
>NZ_JAKZGV010000088.1:0-5648 GCF_022557375.1 Shewanella sp. MM_2022_3 | reverse complement strand
TGTTAGTATGTTTTCTATCTCATGTTAATCTCTTCAAAAAATTGAAAAAATGCTAGAAAAAATTATAAAAATTGAAAACATCAAGCAATGGCAACATAAACGAGCATTATCTCAAGCTTTTGATAAGTTAAACCTAATTTATGGGCGTAATGGTTCTGGAAAGTCTACTTTATGTAAGATCTTTAATTTCATTAATGAAAATGACAAAGCTGCGATAGAAGCATTAAAGCCTTTAGAGTCTGATGGACAACCTGACCTCTGTCTTCGAGTTGGGGGAGCAAATATAACGCTAAACTCTCTTCAAACGCCGTTTAATTTTCAAGTATTCAATCAAGAGTTCATTGATAATAACCTTTATATTCCTAATGCTAGAGACCGTAGTCAACTCACTAATTATTATGAGTTTTCATTAGGCAAAGTATCAGTGCTAAAGGAGCAAGAGGTCGATAAGCTTAAAGCCGAAATTGATGCTATCAACGTTCAGTTAAGTCCAATTGAGACTAGGCTTACTGTGAACTTTCCTAACAAAACAATTGCTAAGATCCGTGGTATACAAGCTAATCCTAACGCTGATGCTGAGATTAAAAGTCTTGAAGCTCAAATCCATGATTTGAAGAGCGTAGAACACTACAAGAGTCGAAAATTACTTTCTCCATTGGTTCTGACTAAGCCTAATTTAGATACAAGCGTTTTCAGCCTGAACATCGAGAGTTTATCAAAAGAAGCACAAGAAAAAGTTGAGCTACATATTGCTAATAATCTAAAAGAACGTGATGTTTTTTGGCTTGAAACGGGCATTCAACTTGTAAACGAATCAGCAAACTGCCCTTTCTGTGCTCAACCTCTTGTAAAATCTGATATTTTTTGTTTATATCAGGACTTCATTAACGAATCATACACTAATGCCAGTAATAAGTTCGAACTTGATAGTGGGCAGTTTCAATTGGATGTAGGAGCCATTGGTTGTAACATTGAAGACTTAGAAGCTCTAGTAAATTCCAATAGTGAAGTTATTCAAGTTTGGTCTGATCGCATCAAAGGCTTTAATCCCCACTATGATTTTAGTTCCCTCCATTCGTTATCAACATCACTCGTACTTGAGTGTGTTAAACTGATCAGGGAGAAGAAAAAAGACTTATTGTTAAAAACTGATTTCACTAAATTTAATAAGCTATTCGACACAATTTTCACTGAGTGTGATTTTTCAGCATACAATAGGGAGGTGCAAGATTTTAACGAGCAAGTTTCTAACTTTTTGAATGCACTAGCCACTGGTTCAACTCACGCTCTCCAAACTAAAATCGATAACATTAGAGAAACCAAGAAGCGTTTCGATGCTGATGTAGTTGAGGATTTGCTTACTTACAAATCTCTGTATGATGACAAAAATGCTAAAACTAATAAAATCAGAGAGCTAAAAGAGGAAATTGCTAAAGATCAAGAAGATAGCATTAAAGAGCATAAAAATTCTATCAACCAGTTATTAAAACATTTTCATTCAATGATTCGGATTAAACAGCTTGATAAGGACAATAAAGGTAAAGGTGGTACAACTCGTCTTAAGTATGTAATAACTTTTATCAACACAGAACTTTCAGTGGAAAATGTGGATGACAACAAGCACATTTTTGAGCACATTCTGAGTCTCGGTGATAGATCTGCTCTGGCTTTAGCATTTTTCTTATCAAAGTTCGCCAAGTCGAATAGCGATAATTCCATTGTTGTATTAGACGATCCCATGTCATCTTTAGATAACTACCGTAAAGACGCAACTATCGTTGAGATCGAGAAGTTGATCAACAACGGTTATCAAACCATTGTATTTAGTCATGATCCATTCTTCTTGTCTGAGATTCAGAAATACTCGATTTTATCTCAACATACTAAGTGTTTTGAGATTGATGTGTCATATAAAAAATCAGATCCTCTGAAGGCTGACAGTTCACAATACATATCTAGTGAAATGTCTGTAAGAGCCAATTATGACTCGCACGTTCTTCACTCTTACCATAAAGAATATAACAAGCTCTATGATTTTGTTGCTGATGCAAATGATGATTCAAAAGTTGAAGTAGCTCGTTCCATTCGCCCTATTTTAGAAGCACACCTACGCTTCTTATATCCTAGAGAGTTTAACGGAGGTGTTTGGCTAGGTGATATGATTAAGATGATTCGAGATGAGACTGATCCAAACAGTCATTTCTTTGATAAACATCATAAAATTAACCAAATCACTAAAATTAATCAATTTTCTAAAACGTTTCATCACGCTGACGGTTTTGATACTAAGATTCAAAGCTTAGATGTACAGACCGTTCAGTCTTACGCTCAAGAAACACTGTTATTCATAACTGGTATTTAAAACACCGCAAAAGCTCTACCCTTAAGGCCGAGCTTTGCTCCTATTATCTTTATCTAAGAAGGTTGAATTTCCCTATCTGAGGATAGAACCATAACAAAGTGGTGGAGTACTTGGTCAAAAGGTATAGTTTATGATGTGGTAATAAGGCATACCCTAGTGATACGTGTCATGGACTGAGATAAATCGTGTCATTTAAGTTGATAAAAGATTTCTGACACAGTAAAGTCTATACATCTTAAACTTAAGTGACACACTAAAATGGCACAAACTCTCGGCTACATTCGGGTTTCTACAGTTGAACAAAACACAGTGAGGCAGCTAGATGGGCTAAGTATTGATAAGTATTTTATTGATACTTGTTCTGGTAGTACTCAAGATCGTCCAGCCTTAGCTGAACTAAAAGCATATTGTAGGGAAGGTGATACGGTCGTTGTTCACGATATCAGTCGACTAGCTAGAAACATTGCAGACCTGATTGAACTAATAAATTTCTTCAATGCAAAAGGTGTTGATGTCGAGTTCAAGAAAGAGGCTATGAAATTCACTGTAGACCAATCTAATCCAATGAATACGCTAATGCTTAATTTGTTAGGTTCAGTCTATCAGTTTGAACGAGAGATGATGCTAGAACGACAAAGGGAAGGGATAGCAAAGGCTAAATCTGCTGGTAAGTATAAAGGTCGTCCATTACCTGTATCGTCAACTGAAGTCATTGCGTTACTTGAGCAAGGTACGTCAATCCGTAATATAGCTAATCAGCTTGGGATTAGTACTACTACTGTTCAAAAAATAAAGAAATCAATTGGTTAATGGTAAAGATTGATAAGAAATCAAAAGTAACCCATTGCTTCTTTTACTCTTTTCCTTCTTCCAGTGTTCTTTTGCTTTTCTTCTTTAGAGAGCTATGCCGCAAATGAACAACTTTTGAAATAGTGCTTCCCCCTTTTCATCAAAAGAATGTGTCTCATATGATTGGTCTAGTCTATGGCAGTCCATGACTGGGGATATCCTCATCAAAATAACGGTTTGAATCCGCAGTAAGGATACCTCAATGTAGAGGCTGTTTTACGCAAGATTTGTTTATCTTGTTCTGGTAGTTTAGTATCTGACTTTCTATAACAGTGTCGAAGCGTATAGCCTTCAGCTTTGAGTGATAGAAATAATGTTTTAGCTGGAATGGGGTGTCAGGGGTCGGAGGTTCGAATCCTCTCATACCGACCAAATTCATAAGCAATAAAGCCTGCAATCTTAATCAGTTGCGGGCTTTTTTGTGTCTGGAGTTCGGTATTTTACTGCTTAGAGGTGGTGAAACAGTGGTGAAATGGGGGTGAAACGGATTTCAAAATAACAGTGGCCAAGTATGCTGATTGCCTTAGTTTTATTAATGGCTGAATTTAATCTCAGCGTGTGGAACTTCGGTCCATTGCAGGTGATCCCGCACATAGATTTTGGTGGACTTGGCATCGGTGTGAGCCATCCGACCTTGAGGGTCAACACCCATATCAGAAAATAATCTGGCAGATAGTGCACGTATCTCATGGAAGGTTGGGCGCTGGCTCATTTCTAAATGGTTGCACAGACCTAACTCATCCCTTAATGCCGAAAAGGCTCTGCTAAGGTAATTAGGATCAAGCTGATAGCGGTGGTCTGTGGCCACACTTTGCTTATTGAGTTTGTCTGGTCGGCGATGAACCACATAAGGGCAAAGTGGCCCGTCGCGGCTCTTATCAATAATGGCCTTTAATACTTCACCAATCGGTATGGCCACATGGCTGGCTTCTTTTTCTTCTACCTTTTGGCGGTGAATAAATAGGGTGCCATAAATGCCATCTACAGGTTCATCAAACCATAGGCAACCACATTGGCCGTCCTTAGGTTTTTTAATGCTGTATTTAATCCGCGACACTTCAAGGCGCGCTTGGGTAGATTGCAAAGCAAGATCCATTGCAGTTTGTAACCACAGTGGCGCCGCGGCATGGATTTGTTGATACACTTCAAAGCTTAGGCGTTGGCGTTCTTTGCCTTTGGTTTTACGCTTTTTCATCTTTCGAGAGGCTGGATTATCTAACATGATGGACTGGTCGATCGCGTAGTTAATCAGTTTCTCTAAAAATCCCAACTTACGGTTATGCACATTGGGGCTAGCATCAGGATGATATTGGTTTAGGTAGCCGTTGATATGTTCAAGGCTAATATCTTGACTGCTAACCTCCGCAAAATAGGCTTTAACCCGTTCGGCATCGTTGCGCATGGTACTGGCCAGTTGTTTACTTGGCATTTCTTCTTTAAAGATCAGCTCTAACAGTCGGTCCACATGGCTGGCAAATGACTGGCCATTAGCCAGAGGCGACTCACTCGAGGCTTCAATTAACTGATCTACGGTTAACCCAACAGTCGGTCGCATTATGCGATTGTACTCAACCGCAATTTGAATCGCCTGCACCTTATCTTTACCGAGTGTTTTGCGAACACCATTTACCAACGTAAAACGGTAAGTGCCCTTAGATCTATCAAACATAAGGTGCTGAGGCAGATTTTTATTATGCGACTTTTTTGGGCGAACCATGATAAAAATACCTTGAGGGATGATTTTCACACTGATTAAATACACTACATGACTCTAAGTGCAATTCGGCAAGAGTCTTATAAGGATATTGCTGATAATAAGAGGTTAATCGGTTCTTGAAATGAGTTGTATATCTTAGAACGTTTAATCCAAAATTCATATTACTACGAATATTTATTAAGGGTATACCTATGAAGTACTTAGTGGTTCTGCTATCAATTTTTATATGTAGTTTTACAGTGGCGGTAAATGCAATCACTTTCACTAAAGATGAACAGTATATTGGCTTGGATTTGACTCCTTTATGTACAGTCGATGGACAAGTTACTCTTACTCTTACAAATACATCTGGCCAAAAATTATTTGTTGATCCACATATAGCTGATCCAGCTCTTTTTGATTTAGCTAGAGCAAGGATGTATCTCAGAAATGCAAATGATAATAAGCTTATAGGTATGAGTCCGTTAAGTGAATATGTGAAAACCTCTAATTGGAGTGTGTTGCCTGTTGGGGGAGTAATTACTTACCCAATTGACTTTACGAAGCATGTTGCTTTAGATACTGCAAAATTTTATAGAGCTGGAGCTGAAATTCGTATGAAAATTCTTCTTGATAATGGTCAAGAAGTTGTTGTAAAAATTGATTCAGCAATCCTTAATAAATATGTAGACATTAAACCTGATTGCTTTATTTAAGTTTTGTTTAAATTAAGCTTTGTCA
>NZ_JAKZGV010000087.1:0-6280 GCF_022557375.1 Shewanella sp. MM_2022_3 | reverse complement strand
ATACGCTTATTCAGAATGGCATGTTTAAAAATATCATAAAAATATCATATTTTTTTTGCGATTATTATTTGTTCACTTAGGTTAACTAGGGGGACTAGATGTCTTTTTCTTACTTATTGTTTTATCGCTATTTAATAATTTTGTGTTACGGCACTGTTCTGAATGTAAGACAATTTACTCTGTAAAATTACATTTCCATCAATATGTTATGCATGCATAGTGAGATCTTGCCCCCTTTTTTTAGCCCTACAACTCTGGAATAATCCGCCCGCACGTTAATAAAAATTAGCGGCAATATTATAATAATGGGGTTGTTGATATGGAAAATGTTAATAAGTTGACGGCTATTTCTTTAGCTGTAGCCGCGGCGTTGCCTATGATGGCAAGTGCTGATGTCATAATCACTGAGTATGTTGAAGGTAGCTCTAATAACAAAGCTATCGAATTGTATAACAGCGGTGATGCGGCAATTGATCTCACAGGTTATAAGCTCGTTCGTTATAAAGATGGCGCAACAGATGCGTCAGATATGCAAGTATTAGATGGCCAGAGCATTGCGCCTAAAGCCACTAAAGTGATTCTCAATTCAAGCGGTGTTATTACCCTGCCACAAGGCGTCGATAGTTTTTCTGGTAGCTTAAGCTTTAACGGCGGTGATGCTGTCGCTTTGGTTAAAGATGGCGCCGTGGTTGATATTATTGGTGATGTGCCAACGCCAGTCGGTTGGGGACTCGATGTTACCCTTAAGCGTAAACTAGACTCATTAGTCGCAAATACCGTCTTTAATGCTGCCCAGTGGGAACAATTACCTAAAGATACTTTCACTGGTCTTGGTTCTCTGAATACGCCAACCGCACCAGAAACACCTGTATTTAGTTGCAGTGGCGCGAAAATTGTTCCTATTTATCAAGTACAAGGTGCTGGAGAATCTAGCCCTTATGTTCCTCAAGGTGCATTTGAGTCTGAAAGTGAAGTGACGGTTCGCGGGGTGGTGACTGCCCGTGGCGAGAGTTTGTTCAAAGGTTTTTATTTGCAAGAAGTGAAGGGTGATAACTCGCCATATACTTCCGATGGTGTATTTGTCTTTTTAGGTGAAACACCGCCAGCAGCGATACAACCTGGGGTTGAAATCTGTGTTCAGGGTAAGGTCAAGGAATACTTCGGTCTAACCCAAATTGATATTAAAACCGATAAAAAATTTGAAGTGGGCGCGAAGGGGGAAGTTCCTGTCGCAGCGCCTTTCTATGTTGCCGAGGGAGAAACATTAGCGCAGGCTTTAGAGCGTTATGAAGGCATGAACGTGCTATTAGATGCGGGCAGTGATCTGAAGATCAGCCGCACCTTTAGCTTCGACTATGCGGGCAAGCGTAATAACATGTTGGTGTCTTACAAAGAACCCTTGATGAAGCCAACCCAGTTATACCCAGCGCTTTCTCCAGAGGCAACGGCATTAGTTAAATCTAACCTAGAAAATCAGCTGTTTATCGAATCCGATTACAAACCTGCTGACGGTGTAATTCCTTACTTCCCTGACTTTAATGCTGAAACAGGTTATATCCGCGTCGGTGATCAATTGACCAATCTGCAAGGGGTGATTGGTTATAGCTACGGGGCTTACCGTTTAGTGGCTACGAACACTATTACTGCTGGCGATTTTATCCGCGGCGATGATAGAACAGATGCACCAAGTGTGGCGACTAAAGGTGATATCCGTGTGGCCAGCTTTAACGTACTGAACTTCTTCAATGATGTTGTGGGTGGTGATACTAACCCATCGGGTGGCAACCGCGGCGCATTGACCGAAGAAGAAATGCTGTTACAACGTGCGAAAATCGTTAGTGCCATTACTGCCATGAATGCCGATATCGTTGGCTTGATGGAAATTGCTAACAACGGTTTTGGCGAAAAGAGCGCGATTAAGAACTTAGTCGATGCCTTAAACGAGAAGCAAACTGCTGAAAATGCTTACAGCTATATTGAAATCGTCGATGAAGATAAATACGACGGTAAGTACTTCGGTAGCGATGCGATTACCGTTGGTATGCTGTACCGTGCGGGTAAAGTAAGCCTTGCAGGTGCTGCTCGCACTATTGATACCCCAGAGCAACATGCGAGTGCAGGCAGTGTGACTCGCATTAAAGAGGGTAAGACTGAGACTAACCCAGGTAACGATGCTTACCAACGCCACAGCTTAGCGCAAACCTTTAAGATCCATAATGAAAATCTAACCGTTGTTGTTAACCATCTGAAATCAAAAGGCTCAGGCTGTTTGGAGGATTGGGTTAACTTCGAAGAGTCTGTTGATCCTGCGGATCAACAGGGTAAGTGTAATGCTTTCCGCGTGTCAGCAGCTAAAGTGATCGGTGAAGCGTTGAAAGACGTAAAAGGCGATTTACTGGTTATCGGTGATATGAATGCCTACGGTATGGAAGATCCTATCCGTGTATTGACCGACTACGATGCGAGCAAGTCTGATCGTGCAATCATGACCGCCTCTTGGACAACCTTAAATGGCAAAGTGTTTGAACGCCAAGGCAGCAAGATTGAGAAAGGTTATGGTCTTATCAATCTCAATACTAAAGCTCACGGTACTGGCACTTACTCATACAGCTACAATGGTGAGTTAGGCAACCTTGACCATGCCTTGGCAAACACTAGTCTCGCCAAGCGTTTAGTGGATATTGAAGATTGGCATATCAACTCTGTGGAGTCTACCCTGTTCGAATACGGCAAAAAATTCTCAGGTAATCTCGTAAAATCTGAAAATGCGTTTTCTGCTTCAGACCATGACCCTGTGATAGTTGCATTAAGCTATCCAGCGCCTGTTGAGCCACCAAAACCTGAGCCAAAGCCTAAGGATGATGGTGGAGCACTAGGTTACTTAGGCTTAGCCTTGTTATCACTATTTGGATTACAGCGCCGTCGCCGTTAAATACGTGTTAATACGCTCACAACTTATTTTGTGAGCTAAACTCAGAGCTAAGGGATGGTTTTACCATCCCTTTTTATTGAGCTGGTTTTATCGTGTTTTCATCGTATTTCATGGGAATGAGTCTTGAGCCCAACGGAGAAAAAGATGGTTGTGAGTGCACCCCTGCATTCCATTGGTGTTACCAAGGCGCCATTGTGGTTTTACGTTATCGCAGTCGTTAGTTTGCTTTGGAATATCATGGGATTATTGGCCTTTGTTATTCAAATGACTATGACGCCAGACGCCATGGCGCAGATGAGTCCTGATCAGATTAAACTCTATGAATCGACACCCGCTTGGCTCAACTTTGTGTTTGGTTTTGCGGTGGTTTCTGGCGTTATCGGTTGTCTGTTTCTACTGATTAAAAAAGCCTTCTCTTATAAAGTGTTGCTCGCGTCACTGGTGGCGGTATTGGTGCAGATGGGTTATGTATTTGGGATTCAGCAGGCGGCAGCGGTATTGGGCACTGATGCTCTTGTGATGCCAAGTGTAGTGATCCTTTGGGGGATTTTCTTAGTTTGGTTTAGCCGTTTGGCTGTCACAAAACATTGGTTAAGTTAGTCGTAGCGTTTCCTTGCCGAACAGAACTGGTTAAGCGATGGCTTATGTGTTGAACTTCAGTCACTTCTTAGTAAACTGCTAGCTGGTTTTCTTTACTAGGATGTTGAAATGAGTATTTGGTTTAGACCGGTAAGCTTAGAGGATTGTGCCCGTTTAGATGCTGGTATGGGGGGCAAAGGCACCTTGATGCAGACCCTAGGGATTGAGATCAGCGAGATTGGCGATGACTTTATGAAGGCGACTATGCCTGCCACGCCCGCCGTACATAATCCCTTAGGCATTGTCCATGGGGGCGCGAACGTTGCCTTAGCCGAAACGGTTGCCAGTTATGCGGCAAACTTTGCGGTGGATTTCGAGCAATATTATTGTGTTGGACAAGAGATTAACGCCAACCATTTACGTGCTTCACGTAATGGCGTACTAACCGCAACGGCAAAACCCATTCATCTGGGGAAACGCAGCTCGGTATGGGAAATCTTAATCCATAATAGTGCAGGGGAGTTGACCTGTATCTCACGGATGACAGCAGCGGTAGTTAAACGCTAATGCAGATTAACCAACCTGTTTCAATGTATAAATCGATAAATAAGGTTTTAATATGGATAGTGCAATGATTTGGGAATGGGTTGGTTATTTGGCGTCTGTGGTAGTAGCTATCTCTTTGATGATGTCAAACATCAAGAAGTTACGTTGGTTGAATTTGCTTGGGGCGGCACTGTTTGTTGCTTATGGGATGGCGATACAGGCTTATCCTGTTGCAGCGGTTAACTTTTTTATTGTACTCATCGATGCTTATTATCTTGTTGTTATCTACCGTGAGCAGCTAAGCCAAAAGTAAGTTTGGAGGTTGGTTTCGATGCAAGTCCTAACCAATCTGCTTATTTTTCAAACCTTTAATTTTAGTCCTCAGTGTAAAAACTCATATCTTCCATCAGTCGGGTATACCCTTTAATGGGTTTTACTCTCCAGATATTAAACAATAATACTGTCTGCACTTAAGTGATGACAGTGAGTATTTCTTAGTTTTAATCTTTAAAATAGATTGTTTAAATCTGTATTAATCGTTTTATTGGATTCAATCTTTTCTCTATTCTAGCTCCATCGACAACACGTCGCCTGCCAAGGAGATAAGCCATGGCTACTATTTTCGATTTAATTGAATCTTGGATTCACACTAAAAAAGACTAAGGAGCAAGATATGAGTCAACAGTATTTAACCAGCCAGAGCGGTTCCCCTATTGCAGACGATCAAAACTCGTTATCAGCGGGTGAACGTGGTCCTTTACTCCTACAAGATTGGCATTTAATTGAAAAGCTTGCTCATTTTAACCGTGAGCGTATTCCTGAGCGTGTAGTACATGCTAAAGGTACTGGTGTATACGGGACTTTCACTCTGACCAAAGACTTAAGCGATTACACCATTGCTGACCATTTCAATGGTGTGGGTAAGCAAACTGAAACCTTCGTGCGTTTCTCAACCGTTGGCGGTGAAATGGGTTCTGCCGATGCAGAGCGTGACCCACGTGGTTTTGGTCTGCGCTTCTATACTGCTCGTGGTAATCACGACATTGTGGGTAACAACACGCCGACTTTCTTCCTGCGTGATGGCATTAAGTTCCCGGATTTTATCCATACTCAAAAGCGCAACCCATTGACCAACCTTAAAGATCCACAAGCGATGTGGGACTTCTGGTCATTAAACCCTGAAGCCATGCATCAGGTGACGATTTTGATGTCTGACCGTGGTATTCCGGCAAACTATCGCCAAATGCACGGCTATGGCTCGCATACTTTCTCGTTCTGGAATGCTAAAGGCGAGCGTTTCTGGGTGAAGTTTCACTTTAAATCGCAGCAAGGCGTAGTGAACTTAACCAACGAACAGGCTGATAAGTTAAAAGGGATTGACCCTGATTCATCGCAACGCGATATGGTGGTGGCGATCACCGATGGCAATTTCCCGCGTTGGACAGTGAATGTGCAGATTATGCCTGAAGCTGATGCCAACACTTACCATATCAACCCATTTGATTTAACTAAGGTTTGGCCACATGGTGATTACCCATTAATTGAAATCGGTGTGTTAGAGCTAAACCGTTTACCGCAAAACTACTTTGCGGAAGTCGAGCAAGTGGCCTTAGCACCGAGTAACTTAGTGCCTGGTGTAGGCGCATCACCTGATAAAATGTTACAGGCACGTTTGTTCGCCTATGCCGATGCACAGCGTTATCGTATTGGCGCGAATTACAACCAATTGCCAGTAAACTGTCCACATGCGGCTAAAGCCAATCATCATCAACGTGCAGGCGCAATGGCGGGAACTCAATGTCCTTACCATGGCAGTCAAACAGGTGGCGATGCTTCAGCAAACTATGGCCCTAATAGCACTGCGGGCGCCTTGGTAGAACCGGCAAACTTTGCTGAGCCACCACTGCGTTTAGATGGCGAAGCGGCGCGTTACAGCCGATACAATCAGGATGATTACACCCAAGCCGGTAATTTGTACCGCATCTTCAGCGAAGATGAAAAAGCCCGCTTAGTGGAAACCATTTCAGGCTCACTGCGTCAAGCGAGTTTAGATGTACAGCAACGTATGCTGGCACATTTCCAAAAAGCTGATGCTGATTACGGTCAACGGATCCAAACCGCATTAGGGCTATAAGTTAATCTACTAACCCATAGCAAAGGCCTGTGATATCACAGGCCTTTTAATTATTTAAAATTCAATTGATTAGTTGAATTAATAGATTA
>NZ_JAKZGV010000086.1:0-6490 GCF_022557375.1 Shewanella sp. MM_2022_3 | reverse complement strand
TGAAATTTCCTACAAAAAGATTAAAATAATCTAAATTTATTTCATCATTATTTTCACTGTCTAAAGCTACTCTGATATTATTTAAAGTTGCCTTTTGTTCTGTTGAATACGAAGGCCAGAAACATTCAAAATCAAAATTACGAATACTATCTATGAAATTAGTTGGCTTATTATAAATAATTGTAGAGAAAAATTTACAGCAAGCAGATGCAAACAAATATTCACTAGCAGGGCTTTTCATTTAAATACCTCATAACTGGCCACTAAATTAAATCTAGTGGCCAATCTTTGTTAAACTTCAGATTTATTTTCTATCTTTCCATCATAGCTACCACTACTTCTGGCATGCTTGTTCTGTGTCACTAACAAACTAGGATTAGTTATTGATGGATTTGGTAATGGAGCTATATCACCACGTGTTGCATTAGGATATTTATCCTTTAATTCATTCATTGTTCCAAAATCGAGTGCTCTTTGTGGACAACCTGCTACACATCTAGGTAATTCGCCCTTCCTTACCTCATCTTCACATCCATCACATTTCGTCATAATTCTTCTGACAGGGTCTAGTTGTGGGGCATCATATGGACACGCTCTTGAGCAACTTCCACAACCAATGCAAATATTAGGGTCAATTTTTACTAGACCATTTCCTTTTTGTTTGTTGCATGCCCCAGTAGGACATGCTTTTACGCAAACGGGTTCGGAGCAATGATTGCAACCGATTGAAACATAGTAGGCAAATACATTACTTTTAATTGTTTTATCGTTATTTTGTATTGTAGTTCCTCCTACATACTCATATACTCTACGATTGTTTTGAGTTATTTCAGCGTCAAATTTAGATTTGCAAATAATCTGACAAGCTTTACATCCACTACATTTCCCACTATCAAAATGAAATCCTAATTGCGTAATATCTGCCATTTTAAATCCCTCAAGCTTTATATATTCTTACACGATTAGAGTACACACCTGTGCCCTTTGCAACTGGACTTGTCATCATGTGAGTTGTAAGGCTATTTACATTACCACCTATATCGACATTACCTACAGGTGTGAATTTAAATCCTTGTGCATATGAAATTACTCCAGGCATCACTCTATGAGTTAATCTAGCTTCTACCTTGATTTTTCCGTATTTTGATTCAATGATTATTTCATCACCGTCCAGTATACCATTTGCATCTGCTGGATTTATCCATGCAGCTCTTCTAACCGCTTCATTAAGCCATGAAGAGTTTGTATATCCAGAGTGAACATTTGATTTTGCGTGATAATTAACTAGCTGCAGCGGATATTCAGAAGCTTGTGTTTCATCTTCGAATCCTCCTGGAACTACCATATATTTAGGAATTGAATTTATATAATCCTTACCTAACCAATAATCTGGAATTATATTTTTTTCTGATAATTGTCTAAGCTTGTGAGAAAATATATCAATCTTCCCAGATGCTGTATTAAGAATGCCACCATTATTAACGTATTCATACATAGCGCAATGCTTTATTGCAGACTCATAAGATTCGTTACAAGGATTTGGAAATTTTACAATTTTTTTATCATACATTTCTTTTAATGTTGGAGGCAGTTCAGGATGGAGACTTTTTAATATAGAATACGCATGTTCTAAAACTTCGTATTCTGTCATTCCCATGCTAAATTCGTTCTCTATTCCTAATTTTCTCGCAATACCATCACATATTTCCCATGTTGACTTTGTATCTCCAATACGTGGTATTCCGGTAGTTGCAATAACGAAGGTCATAGAGCCTGATTGTAGATTCGAAAAAGGCAGATCAGTCTGCTCATACCATGTCATTTCTGGTAAGACGTAATCGCTATACATTGCAGTTGAGGACATGTGGTTTTCAATATTAATAATCAACTCTACATTGTTTTCATCTGATAATTCACTTGAAATTTTAAACGAATCACCCTGTTGACCTAAATGATTTCCTCCTCTTACCCATATGCACTTAATATTGGAACCAAGGTTTCCATCGCCATTTTCATCTATCTCATCTGCTGGTAATATAATGTCATCTTTTATAATTGTCATTTCTTTACCGCCCAGAATAGCTCGGGGCCATGCAGACATTCTTACTTTTGCATTAGTAGGGTGTGCTGGTACCGCAGGTAAGAAAAAAGCAGCATTAGTTGTATAAAAATCTGAATATGGCATATCACCATTCGACGTCCCTCTTTTACCAACAGCTCCAACCATCAAAGCTAATGTACTGACAGCCCTAATATTATCCTCACCATTTAGTTGCCGTTGAAGACTCCATCCTGCTATTACATATGGAGTTTTGGCTTTTGCTAGACGATTTGCGACATCTATAATTATTTCTGATGGTACGCCTGTAATTTTTGATGCCCATTCTGGTGTTTTTGGTATCCCATCCTTTACTCCAAGAATATGCGCTTCATAACACTCTTCATATGGTACTTCAGGTATTGTTAGAGACGGATTGTGCGGATCTTGCATTTCCGATTCTGCCCAGAAACCATAGCATTTTTCTTTTAGAAAATTTTTATCGATTTGATCAGTTGTTATAAGATGATATGCCATTGCTTCGCAGAGTGCAGCATCGGTTCCCGGCCTAATGAAATAGTGACTCTCTTCCCTTCCAAGCATTGAATCTGAATATCTAGGATCGAAACAAATTACAGGAGTATTTCCCTTTACATGCTGCCATTCAAAACCATATCCTGCACCACTTGCTCCAGTTTCCATTGGGTTAAAACCAAAAAATAAATATAAGTCAGAGAATTTTGATTCGACAATAGAAGAAAATGGTCTCGAGCCGTACATGTACGGCATAATTTTGTCTACCTGACTGAAGCTCATTGAACTAAATAGTCCTGTATATCCCCCCATGACATTAAGTAAATTATTAATTGGAGTTGCTGAGTATATCGCACCTGAAGAAGTCCCTCCGAGATTGAATACGGATCTAGAACCATATTTTTCATAAATAGCTTTTAGCTTTTGTGCAATTTCTGAAAATGCTAATTCCCAACTTATAGGTTCAAATTGTCCGCTACCCCGAACTCCGACGCGTTTCAGTGGCCTAAGAACCCTGTCTGGGTTATATATTTTTTGTTTTGCAGAGTGTCCACGAGCACAAGGTCTTTGTTGGCGTATATCAAATCCATCCTCTGACCCTTTTGTGGTTGTTTCTGGGGATACTTTAGTTATAACCCCATCAACAGTTGTAATCATTAATGGGCATGTTGCTTTGCAGTTAGCAAGACAAGCTGCTACTGTTATCACTTCATCTGGCTCTATTTCTTCGATCAAATCGACGTCAACAGAATTATCATTACATGCTGTCAAGCTACTCAATGTAGCTACACTAGCGCTAAATTTTAAAAAATCACGCCTTTCCATATATTTACCTTCTAGAGTATTAAATGAATACTTACCATAACTAAATGCGCATTGTAGTTATGGTTAAGTTCTCCCAGAGTAATTAACCCTGGTATGCTATTGACGCCTGATTCGGCATAGTCTGTATCGTAATAACGTTCGTACTGGTAACCCAGCTTGAGCCCTGCACTCTCACTCAAGGCATAACGCCCATATAGCTCGATACTGTGGTTATAGGAGTAGTAATCACCATATGGCAGGGCTTCGTTGTAGGTGATTAAGGTATCGCTTGCGGAGTTAGCAAATTGGTAATTGCCCCCAATGCTTAAGCGGTCATCCATCAGCCCGTCGAAGGTGAAACCGATATTGAGGTCGATAAACTCATCGTCGACATTGGTGTACCAATCTGGGGTGGAATAGGCTTGGCTACCTACTGTGTCAGAGTCAATCCATTGTTGCCCTGCGCTAGCAAAAACGTTGAATCTGTTGGAGAGTTGCGAACTGAGTTGTACGTTGTAACCGTAGTCCTGCACCTCAGTTAAACCAATGAGGGTGCTGTCGTAGTCGTCGCTGTTGTAATGGGCATCGAAATCAACTGTTAGCCATTGCAGGGGAGTATGATTAACCCTGAGTTCGAGCCCATTACGATTTCTATCAGCAAGGTAAAACTTGCGTAGCAGTGGATTTTCTTCGATGGAGGTGGCTTCTAGACTGTCGTAGGTTGAGCCACCACGGGTTTCGTAACTGGTTTTCAGGTCAACCACAGTTTTAGGGATGGCGCGGATATTCAGCTTGGCCCAAAGCGCACTGTCTTCGGTCTCTTCACGCTCGGTATAGTTACGCTCAACCGCTTTGTAATCAAAACCGCCGAGTAAGCGATAGTCGCTGTTGAAACGGTAACTACTCTGCAGTTTGAAGTTGGTGCGCTGAATATCCATCGCCACGTTTTGCTTAAAGGCGCCACTGACGTTGTCGACTTCAAATTGGGCAAAATCCCAAGTAGAGCTTTTATTGTCGCGGTCGCTGTAATCCAGTTGACCGTTCAGGCGCCAGCGGGGGCTCAGCATACTGCTAAAGCCGATACGCGCATCTAAGGTCTCCACTTCGCCGTCCCAGCTTTGCAGAGGATTACCGCTGATTTGGATTAGATTGTCATCCTGTACCATTCGGCCCGTCGCAAGACGACCGTTAATCACACTGCTGCCAAGCAAATATTGGCTTGTCAACGAGACTTGATGGGCGTCGTTATCTGGAGTGGCGGCATACACATTGTCGGCATAGGGCAGACTTAAGTGATTAATGTGATTGCGGTAGTAACTGCCGTTATAGGTCAGTTCACTCTGCCATTGATGCTGGTCTATGCTGATACCGGCATTTATATTTTGAGTTGTAGCATCCACGGGTAAGGCGAAGTTTATTGGACCAGAGTTGGCTAATAAACTGCTGCGACGATTTCCCGTTTTATCCTCGTGGTCATAGTTGATATAACCCTTAAGGCCGTTAAGCAGTGCATCTAACTCGCCTTCAAGGCCGACACCGACTTTTTCACGTTGTAATTCGAGGTCAAGGTAACGAGTGTGGCTATCGGGTAGCAGCAATCCATTGTTATGCCATAGTTGGGTTTGGGCCGTGGCGTCATAACGGGTCAGTAGGTTGTAATCAAGTTGGATGCCGCCCAGATTGTTTTTTCCAGTTTCCAAATGCAAATAACTGTTGTCCGAACCGAGTTCATCGGCTTGCATCGCTGCGTGGTATTCACCCTGACGATAACTCACATCGCCACCCACACTGCCGCGCCAGCCCGCATCACTGTCGCCAAAGCTGTTACCTGAGTGGATATCGTCACTGTTTGCCCAGCCAACATTGGCATTGACTTCGCCTTGATAGCCCTGCTTTACTGTACAGGACTTACATTGATAGGCGCTGGTGTTGACCAGGCTGGTATTGGCTTGCTTAACCGAAAAGTCTGCGGCGTTAACGCTTGCAGAGGCGGTCAGCAGTCCAATGGTGATTAAATTCAATTTAAACTTCATCTCAGACTCCTTAATCAACGCGCAAAATTGCTGCCAGCAGGGTGGTTGGAGCCGTGGATTTGGCTATGGCAATTCAAACAACCCATACCCGCACCAAAAGCATTGGTACTCGGTTGGCTAACCACACGGCTCGCATGGCCATCGTCGGCATGACATTGTTGGCATAACTGCGGCACACGTTGTTTAACTAGGGCCTCGTTCTCGCTGCCGTGAGGGTTATGGCAGGTTGAACAGTTTTCGGTGACGGGCGCATGCTCCCATAGGAAGGGGCCGCGTTTTTCGGCATGACAGCTATAACAAGTGTCATTTACCGTGGCTTTTTTGAGGGCGCTCTCATTCGATGAGCCGTGGGGGGCATGGCAATCGATACAGGTCATCTGGTCCCATTTCAACGGATGGGATGAGCGTTTGCTCATGTCAGCTTTTTCGCGGGCATGACATGAGGTACAGGTCTGATTTACTTGTTGTTTGTCTAAGATTGGGTCTTTTGCGGCATGCACCTGATGGCAATCTGCACAAGCGATTTCTTCCATATTATGCAAGCTGCTGTGCCAACCTGTTTTCTCAGTATTTTGGTGGCAACCCAAACAAACCGTATTTTGGCTTGGTGCAGGTAATTGGCTATCGCGTCCAAAAGTAATCATCGGCTCTTTGCCGCCTTTATTGTGCTCGCCAATAGGCCCATGACACGCTTCACATTGCAATCCAGCCATTGGGGATTTGCTATTATTGATATCGCCATGTACCCCATCAAAAATAGCCATGACAGTGGTATTTTTGCGATGACACATTAAACAAGTATCTGCACCCTTCGCAGAATATTTTCCTTCAGAAAATTTGTGTGTAAGCCTCTGCTCAACATTGCTATTTCCTTTTTTATCCATAACTGTCGACGCATATGGTAGACAAGTGTAAAAAAGGAATGCACTTACTAATAAAATTTTAATTTTTTCCATAATATTTAGGCGCACTGATATAAACTTTGCCCAGTTTATATTTTTAAAATGGCTTTTAAACGCAACTAGTTTACAATTTTATATTCAACGCTCACAACTTAGTAAGATTTATCTCATCAACAGTC